>JANMIF010000012.1:0-18302 GCA_031375695.1 Planctomyces sp. | reverse complement strand
TTGATCGTGTCGCGTCGCACGAAGCTGATTGATGCCCGTCGTAAGTTTCAGCAATCGACCTACAAGCTCTCTCTGTTCCTGCGCGATGAGTCCGGCCAACCGCAAGTCATCGACGAAGCTCGCCTGCCGCGAGAATTCCCGCAGGCCGACGATCCGTCGCAGCGCAATTTCGATGCGGACACTCAATCGGCTATTACGAATCGCCCGGAACTTCGAGCACTCGCGATCCTGCGCGAGCAGCTCAACATCGACCTCGCGAACGCACAGAATTTGTGTCTGCCACAAGTCGATGCGGTGCTCGTCGGCTCGCAAGACGTCGGCAATGCGGCCGATCCGAAGAAGGACGACAAGTCTCCGTTCGAACTGGAAGGGGGCCTGATCGCCAGCGTCCCACTGCAACGCCGAAAAGCGAAGGGCAAGTCGCAGGCCGTCGAGGGAAAGCTGGCTCAGTTGCAAGCCAAGGCCCAGTTCACCAAGGAGAAGATCGTCGCCGAGGTGCAATCCGCCAGTGCCGCGCTGAACGCGGCGTTCCAGCAGCTTGAGCAAGCTCATGAATCCCTCGAACTCGCGCGCAAAATGGAAGCCGCCGAACGTCGCAAATTCGACCTCGGTGACAGCAATCTCCTGCTGGTCAACCTCCGCGAACTATCCACCGCCGATGCCGCCGCCACCGAAGTCGATGCTCGCCTGAACTTCTTCGACGCTCAAGCCGACTACCGAGCCGCGCTGGCCGACGATGTCGTGCCTTGAAGTTTGGAAACCCGATAATTCAAAGAGTTCATGGATCTTTGGCTTCAGATTCATCATGAACTGCTGATCCACAGTCGCGGGTTGGGTGGTGCATTCGCTCAACTGGGACTTACGGTAACCTCGCCCCTTGTGCGGCGCGAGCCTCTCGACCAGCACGCGGACCACGCAACGCGGCGTGTAAAACTGACCGCCGTTCTTCCCCTCCGCGCTGGAGAACTACGTGTGGAAGTCTTCGTAGACGCGGCCCAGAATGTCCTTTGAACGGTTCTCGGCATCGCCCTGCCGATCACGTCGATCAGCTCGCCCAAGCGTGACGCTATTTGTAGAAGCTGGGTTTTCTCGGCACGATGTTGAGCTGTTTGTAGGCAAAGCCGCTGTCAGGCGGGTTGTATTCGCCGACAAGATCCATGCAGGATTTGTCGTTGATGTCGGCTTCCATGTGTTGGCACCAGTAGGCCGCATTCACGGTCAGGCGGCGAAGTCCTTCACTCTGAAAATCTTGCGCGCTTCCCATCGTGACATGGAAGACTCGCGCGGTGTGCCCGGTGTTTCCGGTCCAAGTTTTTACCCAGGCCACCGGTAGCGGAATCAGCTCGGCATTCACTGCGTCATCGTGCTTGCGACCCATCAGCGGCTGGCCGTCCACCAGCGGCAGGCAGCCTTCTGGCAGGCTGCCACCTTCCTTGTAGGTGCGATAGACATCGGAGGTGCCCCAGATGTCTTTGACACCTTTCAGAACGGGATGATTCTTATTCTGCTCAACGATGATGCCGCGAGTGGAATCCTGCTGCCAGCGGCCATGATGATTGCGGAATGAACCACCCAGCACGCTTTCGCCGAAGTCGATCTTCTTGCCGTCCTTCCGGCAATCGAAGTCAATGAAGCCGTGGTTGGCGGTGCGGATGCCAATGATCGGCTTGCCAGAATCTAGGTAGTTGTAGATGTGCTTCAATTGCTCGGGCGGCAGCGACAGGAGTCGGCTTAACAAGATGACGAGATCGCACTTCTCCAAATGTTCGAGGCCGGGGATGTTGTGAGTGACCGTCTTGTCCTCCCAGCGAATTTTTTGGGTGGGGTCGACGTCGTTGTCCTTGTTCAAACTGAAGAGCACGGTGCAATGAAACCCATGATGTTTGGCCAGGAGCCGCGCCAGCATCGGCATCGAATACTCGCTGCGGTATTCCTGATCGGCCGCGATTATGACGATGTGCTTGCCTGCTCCCGGCCCCTTGTTACCGGAATATGTCAGCCAAAGCGGACTCTCCGGGACCGGATGCTCGGCGGCATGCAGCCGAGAAACAGGACTCGACAATGAGAGCACACCACTCAAGAAAAGAGTGATCAAGACTGCGGGACCGTCAGTTGGTTTCGTTCGGGACATATTCAGTTTCCGATCAAAGGCCGTTCGAGAAACGATTGTCGTGGTTCGCTCCGCGAACCAACGCTTCTGATCGCGGAGTGATCAGCGACTATAAGCAGCGTCGTTACCGGGCCGGGATCTCATTGACGGTGTAAAACGCGTTGCGATGCAGCAGTTCTTCCTTGTCGCGCGAACGCAGACGTGCCAGATCCAACTCGTACACGAATCCCTGGTCGAGCTTTTCGAGAGTGATCTTAGCCGAGAGTCCGTCCTCGGCGAGCACGACCGCTTTCACTCCGGGCTTCTGCTGTTCGATTTCCGGACCGCCGTAGCCCGCGTGGTAGGGGTGAGTAAACGCCGAGATTGCATACGAGTCCGTTGAGTTGCCTGTGTCTCGATCAACGGGTTTGGTAAACGTGACTTTGAAGCCATCCGGCTCAATCGTGATGCGGTTGATTTCGAACGGTGTCTTGCCGCTCCATTCGAGTCGTTCGAGGGCGAAGGGCTTGATGCCTCGCACTGGCCAGCCTCGGTTCGTGCCGCCGCAAAGCAGCTTGCCTCCGGGAGTGAATTCGACGTTGAGGATTCCTGTCGAAAGGCCCTCGCGAAATGGATAGCACGCTCCTTGCCAGACACCGTTCACCTGCTCGGTCGTGGCACGCATCAGGATCGACTGCGTGTAATCGCCGAGGAACATCTGGTTCTCGAACGGTCCGAACTTTCCCTGCGTTCGATTCACGCTGAAGGCCGTGATGGACCGTCCCATGCGGATGTACGGAAAGATGACGGCATAGGGCACCAATTGTTTGACGCGATTCTTCTCGGTCGCGACGCGAGTTCCTGACTTCGGAGTCTCCGGCACAGGCCCCAATTCGGGCGAGTGCTTGTACCACTCGAAGCTGGCCGGGTGGCCGTGAAAGCTGCCCTGCGGCACCGCCTTCAAACTGCAAGAACAATTCCAGGGGCCTTGGCTTTCGACATAGAACAGCGAACCGTGCTCGTCGTGTCCGATCCCGCCGGGGCTGCGCAAGCCGCTGGCGAATGCAGTTGTTTTTCCGTCGGGCGTGACCTTCATGATGAAGCCACGGTTCAAGGCATGTGAGTAGTAAGACTCCGACAGGCCGAGTGAGACGAACTGGTTTCCGTCCGCATCGAGCTTTGAGCCGAACGCGTATTCGTGGTAGTTCGCATATCCCCAGGCATCGGAGATGGTCTCAAAGCGATCAGCCACACCGTCGCCGTTCGAATCGCTGACGCGAGTCAATTCGCAACTCTGAGTGACGCGGAGGGCGTTGTCTTTCCAGGTCAGCCCGAAGATCTCGTCGAGTCCCGTTGCGAATCGGCGAAACGATGGGTTTGGCTTGGCCGCATCGACACCATCAATCAAATAGATCTCACCATGCCGCGTTCCCACCGCCACTCGGCGATCAGGCAACACCGCGAAGGCCCCGGCTTCGATGACCGTATCCTTGGGTAATGGAATGTTGACGATCGGATAAAACTCGCGCTCGCGTTCCTCGGTTCCCCAGCGTTCGCCAACCTCCTCGGCACGCAGTGGACTGAGCGCCGACATTGCGATCAGAAGCAACAGGCAGTGGAGTCGGAGGTGACTACGGCCCCTTTCAAAACGTGTAGCAGAACTCGTAAGAGTTCTGACACGCCCCGAATTCTCACGAATTCGGCTACAAACGGGAGGGTTGAAAGGCACCCTACTTCTTGAGTGGTTCATAGAGGAACTCCAGAGAGGATTTGCCTTCGTGAATTTGCAGTCGCAGCAGCAACTCGGATCGCTTGGGATCGTCGGACAGCGATCTCAATTTCGTTTCGGCCGCGGGGATTGTCAGCCGCAATCGGCCACTTCGGAAGACGCGCTCGGACTCCTGGCTGATGTCGCCGGTGAGTGCGCGGAACCAAACGGTCTGCGGTGTGGGAGAGTCGAATTGCAGAACGCGCTTCAGTTGCCGTTGCTCATCACTTCCCGCGGCGACCGACCGATCGTCGATCGAGATCGTGCCGGTGCGGTACTGAAACGTCGGAATCGATGACTCGCCGAGGAAGTAGCCTCGAAATTGATAGCCGACATTCTTCGGATAGAGCGGGGCGGGATTGGTCCGAGCCTCTTTGGTCATCACCGGCATCAACGGCCACGGAGTGTTTTCATCCGCCAGCGCGACGAACGAAACATCTTGAGCCAGCGTTATCGGCTCGCTGGCTGGATTGAAGTCGCCGGAACCCTGGCCGCTCCAATTGACGCCGATGAAGTCACCCTGCCAGATGGCGGAGAGCGTTCCGGTTTCGGCATTGAATGCGTAACTCAGCTTCTCTGGTAAGCCGACGGCGATGCCTCGAAAACCGGCCACTCGGCTGCGGCCGCGATACGTTTTGGCCTGATCATCGACGGTCAATTTCGTGCTCACCCCGCGGAGGCCAGATGGATCGGCAGCGGATGTCCCGAGCGAGATGTAGTACCAGATGGCTTCAATCTGCTTGTCGGTGTTGCCATCCAAAATCGTCTTGTGTGAGGCAACTCCGTTCGGCCAAGCCGTTGGCATGATGGTCCGAGGGCGAAACGCGCCCGGGTTTCGCAAGTAGCTGTTGAACCAGCCGGGCTGAAGTCGCTGATAGCTCGTCAGCAGGTCGATCCCTTGATTGACCAGCGCTGCTTTTCCGTTGAAGTTGTGACACGCGATGCAGTTCAGCCCTTTGTCGCCGAGCAATTCCCGTCCGCCCGCACGAAGCAGCTTTTCTCGATCGCGCTCGCTTTCCGAGCGGCTCTCCGGACTTGGAATCTTCATGTCCGTGCTCTTCAACTCGTCGAGGCGACTGAAGACGGCCGGCAAGTGCTGGAGATTCGCAGTGCCGTATTGCGGCATCCGAGTCGCCATGTAGTGCCGGACGCTTTCACCATCGAAGAGCACCTTCTTCATCCAGGCGGGTTGCAGTTTGGCTCCGACCAGTGTGAGCGGCGGCGGGATACGACCGTCGTCCCCCAGCTTCAACTCGCTTCCGGCAAAGTACGGATTGTGTGTGTCATGAACGCCGCCAAAGTCATCGCGAATATGACAGGCGATGCAGTGGAATGCAGTCAGGTGTTTTGCCGCCACAAGCTTGTCTGAGTCGGCAGTCGGCTCATCTCGCAGCGATGACATTATCGCCTTGACCTGAGTCTCTTCGAAATGGAACCGAGGACTTCGGCGACTCTTCTTAGACAAACAGCCGCGAGACAGATCCGCGTTTCTCAGTGAACCAATCAGAGGAGCGGCCGCAATGCTGGGGAGTGCGTGACACGCAGCGCAGTTGAGTTCCTGAAAGTACTTTTTTCCCAACGCCACAAGCGGCTCTTGTGAAACGAGAGCCTTTCCCTGTTGAGGCTGTTCCCCAACCAGGTAACCGGCAATGGCAAGCGATTCGGCGGGAGTCAGCTTCATGTCGGGCATTCGACCGGAGCTTCTCACCCGCAATGGCTGAAACAGAAATTCGCTGAGAGACTTCACGTTGTACTTGGCAGCGACGTGCCCCAGTGGAACGGCCGTTGGCTTGATCGCCTTCTTCGCCGCGAGAGTCTTGTCCTCGTCGTCGTCATCCTCGTCGTTGCGCTTTGGTTTCTGCGGAGCGTCAGCGACCGCTTCCTTCGGACCATGACACGCAACGCAGCCGACCGAGTGAAACAGCGCCTTGCCTTGCTGACGATCGGTCTGAGTGGTTGCGTCATTCTGAAAAACGGCCTTCGACTGAGCGACCAAGAAATGAGTCAGTGCCTCAGCGATCTGGTCTCGTTCCGCTTCTGATTGCGACACCAACATGTCCGGCATGGTTGTTCCGGGATGAGCCAACGACGGAGATGCGAGGTATCTCCGGAGGTATTCCGGCGAGATCCGCGAGCCGACTTCCGCCAAATTCGGAGCCGTCTTTTCCGGCAAGGAACCTCGTTCGACGCCACTGTGACACACCGCACAGCGCAACTCCGAGATCAGCAAACTCCCCGCCTGAGACTGAGTCAGCGGATGGTGGCCAGGCAGCGCCGGATCACCAGGCTCCGCCGTTGCCGTGCCGGTCAGCAGAGCCGAAATCAGCAATCCACAAAGCAGGTGGCCAATCCTGTTGGTCATGAAATCCCGTCTGCGTAATTCAACCACCGATCGATGGTTCCTCATCGTGATCCTCGCAACTGACTTGCACACTGGTTTCAAAGGAAGCTCTTGGAATCGATCACTGCGATCAAACATTTCGCTATTTTCTTGCCGGTGATCACCAGGCTGTGCTTGGGGATCGCGAAGATGAACGCCACCAGAATCGTTTCATTGCTTCTGTCGCTGGGTCGCCTGCAAATTTATCATCTCTTCGGCAAAGGCTTTTCCAATCGGTGCCATAATCTTGGCGGCACCGAGATAGTGGTAGCCCCCGTCGGAAACGCCCTTCAGACGTTTTAACTCCTCAGGCTTGAAGTTTTTCGCGATGGCCTTTTTGAGTGCCCTTTCTTTCGCCGCAGGAGTGAGCTTCGGATTTTTCTCGGCCTGTTCCTCAACCTTCGACTCCAACTGCTCCATCCGCTCTTGCAGCGCGGCCAACTGGTCGTCCCAAAATGGTGCCGTCTGCACCGCCACCACGTTGCCTTGAAACTCTGGAAGAGACACGGGGGCAACCTGGGCTTCGCGAAAATACTTCTGCGGTGGCTTCTTCCCTTCCTCCACACCGCCGATTCCCATGACGCCAATCACGAAGGGCATCTTCGGCGCGGAGAGATCTTTGCGGACATCGCGGATGAAATGCGCCAGCAGTTCTCCGTAAAGGTCGTACCCACCGGGCTGCATCTGTTTGTCGTAGGTCCAGTCGGAGACCAGGTCGTTAAACCCTTGGAACCAGACGAAACCAGCGAGTTCGTAGCCCTGTTCTTCATCGTATTCCGGCACCACCCGTTTGATGTCCGCAAGAACCTTTCGTACATGCGCGATCATTTCGCGGTAGAACTTGCCCGTGTCGTTGATCTTGTCGGCCTTGTTCTTTTCCAAGTCGTCACCGCGCTGTTTGCACTGGTCCAACTCATAGTCACTCCACACATACGGCCCGGCACTGGGAGGACGGAAATCGGTGTGCAGACTTCTGCCGCCCCACGAGGTTTTGATGATCAGAACGGGCTCTTCCAGCAGTTTCTCCATGTAAATGCCGAACGTGAATTCGGGACCAATCTCTTCGGTCGAGGCGCCGAAACCCGCCGTCAGCTTTCCTTTCTGCTCGATGACATCAGACACGCCATCGCCCTCACTGCCGACCGACGAAATCCAGACCTTCTCACACACTCGTGGTCTGTCGTCGGCATCGCGCATCTCCTTGAGAATTGGCAGCGTCTTGGGGTCATCGGACAAGGAATCGAACGTCGATATGTTCACATGCCCCTGCATGTTCGACTGTCCCGCGAGGACGAACACCTTCATCGGCTTGTTGGCCGCACGGGGCTTGTCGGCCGGTTTGACGGCGAACTTCGCATCCTTGCCGGTAATCACCAGGCTGTGCTTGGGAATCGTAAAGATGAACGCCACCACGGACGATGCCGTCATGCGGGCGTCGGAGTCATAGCCGGCGTTGTCGCGGTTGGGCTGGTAATAAAAACTGCCGTCGGTGCAGTGGGCCATCGTGAACCACCAGCGGTTGGCGTCCATGAGCTTGCGAAAGCTGTCGGGATCGACGTTCGCGGCGAGCGCGGTGTAGGCCATACCCATCGGGGGCGAACCGTGCGTATCGGGGAAGCTCTGCGGATGCAGACCGATCACCTTGGCGTGAGACAGCGCTCGTTCGCGATAGACAGGTTCGGAGTAGGGACTGAGGAAGTTGGCGATGCCCGTGGCACCGGTTCGGCCCATGTCGGCCCAGCCGTCCGGACCGCCTCCAATTTTGTCGCCGTACCAAACGTATCCGTTTTGCCCGGTTCCCTTCCTGAGGAATGCGTAAGCAGCATCGTGATGTTCCCGATCAACCTTGATCCCGCAGCGGTCCATCAACGAATACGCCAACGCGCCCTGGCCCGTGAGCATCGCGATGGGACCGTAACCCTCAAAGCCGGGATTGTGTCCCCAACCGCCGTGAGAGTCCTTGGGCCCTTTCGGAAAATCATCCGGGTGTGATTTCTTGGCCTTGGGATTGATCTGCGACATGTGCAGATACTGGCTTTTCGCCAGGTGATCATGGACCTCTTGCAGCTCCGGCAGCACCCATTTTTCACCCGTCGCCAAGTGGTATTCGCTGAGCACAATCGCGGCGCTCATGTAGCTCCAGTTGATCAAATCGAAGATCCGTTTGTCCTTCGCACGAGTCTCGCGACAGTGATACTGCACGTTGAGCTTTACGGCTGGCAGATACTTCGCATCGCCGCTCGCCAGCAGAGCCAACGGCGCGAACGTGTTGTGGACCGGATCGCCGAACGAACCATCCTTCGCCTGATGTTTTACGAGGTACTCGAGCAACTCGGCGAGAACCTTGTCCGACTTCGCACAAGTACCCGGATAGGTCGCGGCATAAGTGCCGTACTTCTGACCGACATCGAGTACAACTTCCTGCATCTCGCTGCCGCGCTGGAGTGTGAGCGCGAGCATTCCTTTCCCGCCAGCCCCCTGACAATCTTCCAGCACTTGTGCCAGTTCTGAGATGGGACCATCGGCACCAAAGACTTTCTCCCCGTATCCGTCGCGGTGCTTTTCTTTGAACAACTGCCCGCCAGCGCCGACGACGAGGTCGCCAATCTTGATGTGACCATCCGCGGGTGACTTGGGAAAGACATACTTGATGAGCAATGCCTTCGGTTGATCGGCGACCAACTGAGCTCGCAAACCGGTGATACCCAGGTTGTAGAACCAACCGGGCACTTCCGCGTCTGGCCCCGATTCCGCTCGCTCCCCCCACGGGCTGTCGTTGCCGTCATAATCCACCTGAGCTTGCAACGGCGCGGCGAGTCCAAGAAATACGAGGCACGTTAGTTGAAGTATCAGCGAGCGTTTTGTCATCGTGTAATCCTTGATTATTGAGGGCCGGGTGGAAGGTGCTCCGTTAAGAAGCGAGTCATCAACAGACGCAGGTGGACTGCGGTGCCTTTGCCTTCCCTCAAGCCGTGGTCGCGATTGGGATAGGCCATGTAGTCGAAGCGTTTGCCCAACTCGATGAGTCGATCGACGAGACCTTCGGTGATTTGAAGGTGCGTGTTGGTTTCTCCTGTGCCGTGGACGATCAGCAGATCTCCCCGCAGACCTTCGGCGAAATTGATGGCCGCGGCTTGGCGATAGCCTTCCGGGTTCTCTTCGCGAGTGCGCATGAAGATCTCTTGAAACCAGGCGTTGTAGAGATCCGGCTGCGGCTTCGGGGCCACCGCGATGCCGACGTGATAGACGTCCGGCTTGCGGAACATGGCGTTCAACGTGTTCGAGCCGCCGCCGCTCCAACCCCAAATGCCCACGCGCGACAAATCGACGAACGATCGAGTTCGGCCGAGTTCCTTCACGCCAGCAGCCTGCTCTTCGGTCGAGAGCGGTCCGAGGCTTCCATAGACCGCTCGTCGCCACGCCGCTCCTTTCGGGGCCGGTGTGCCGCGTCCATCGATGGACACCACCAGATATCCGAAGTCGGCAATCATTCGGTGAAACATCGAGTGATTCTGGCCGCCAGTCCAATCGTCAAGAACCGTCTGGCCGTGCGGCTCGCCGTACACAAACACGAAGACTGGGTACTTCTTCGTCGAATCGAAGTCGCGCGGCTTGATCATCCACGCGTCCATCACGACGCCGTCTCCAATGTCGAGTTTCAAGAATTCGGTGGGCTGAGTGATCAGCGGAGCGACTCGACGGCGACACTCGGCATTGTCCTCCAAGACACGCACCGAGCGATGATCAGGAAGCTCCACCAAGTCGATCACCGGCGGCGAGTCGAACGTCGAATAGGTATGGAAAGCCCATTGGCGATCGGGCGAGAAGTCATATCGGTGAGTGCCTGGCTGGTCCGCCGGAGTCACTCGTAATGGATCGCTCTTTCCATCCAGACTCGTGCGATAGAGATAGCGCTGGGTGGCGTTCTCCGGCGACGCGAGGAAGTACAACCAGCCTCCCCGCTCATCGACCGGCCCACGAGCGATGATGTCGCTGGCATGTTTCGTGAGCAGCGCCTGCGTCTTGCCATCGCGCGAAATCGCATACGCATGTCGCCAACCATCACGCTCGCTGAGCAGCACGAATGCTTTGCCCTCTTGAATCCATTCGAGGCCCGCGTTGGCCGAATAACTCGCATCGACCCACGCAGGATCAGATTCCTCGTAGGCTTTGGCGACCTCTCCCGACTTCGTGTTGATGAGAAGAAACTGACGAGAATCGCGCGAGCGGCTCAGCATCTCGATGAGCAGTTCTTCCGAGTTTCCCGCCCAACTGATGTCGCTGATGTAGAACGTCCCCGGATCAGATGGCAGGTTCATCCAGCGCGTCTCGCCGCCGTCCGCACTGACGACGCCCACTCGCAACGTCGGGATTGGCGTCCCGACACGGGCGTATCGTTGGAGCGACATTTCCGGATAGGTCGGGTCTGTCGGATGAACGACGGGGCGTTGTCGAACCTTCGAGGAATCGGATTGAAGGTAAGCAACCTGTCGCCCGTCAGGACTCCAGCTTGCCTGGACCAGCGATTGATCGGGACGCCAATTGCTCTGAACTCCATTTTCACGCACGCTCTGAGCATCCGTCTGCGACAGGGACGTTGTTCGCTGACTGGCCAGATCGAACACATAAAGATCCGGACCGCGTCCGAAGAGAAGACGATCTCCACTCGGAGAGAATGCGCTCTCCAACGACAGCCGAGGAATCTCGGCGGTGATCGCGGTGAGGTCACCTGATTTCGAATCGAAGAGCCAGTAACCCATTTTCCCGCTAGTGGCCACTCGCGCTTGCAGCAGGAACTGGCTGGCGATGGGCGACTGAACGAATTCCTGAATCGCCAGTCGATCAGACGTCCCTGGAACAACGAGCTTGTCGAGGCCGATCAAAATGGACCGCTTGCCACTCGCCGCGTCGTACTGCACCAGTTCGGGTTCGGAACTATCCTTCGGCTTTTCGAGAACCAAATAGCCAGAGCTGTCTCGCAGCCATTTCCCGGAAAACGTCGCGGGCGAAAACTCTCGTTTGTCATAGATTGCTTTCAGCCGAGCCTCAGCCTCGGCCAGGATTTTTGCATGACTTGCCCGGTCATCGGCGACGACGAACGCATTCGCGATGACAAGCCAGCACGTCATAAACGCGGCGATACGACTCATGGTTGTTTCCATTGAGGTTTGTTGGGGAATCGGTTTCTGTTCCTGAGCGGCAAGGGGCTAGCCGCTCATCACCCGGAGTGCCGCGTTCACGAGACCTCAACGACTCGTTTGCCGATCACATCGGTGCGCGGAGTAATGCCGAGTCCTGGTGCCGTAGAAGCCCTCATGAATCCATTCTCACGCTGCGGGGCACCGGTCGCGGTGCTGACGGTGACGTAGCTGTTGAAGTCGGTGCTGGTGAAACGAAACTCTTCGGGTGTGCTGTGCGCCAGATGCGCGATCGCGGCCGTCGTGATGTCGCCGCCCCAACTGTCTTCGAGCGTCATCGCAATTCCCATCGAGACACACAGGTCACGAACCTGTTTCGTTCTGGTGAGGCCGCCGAGTTTGCTGATCTTCAGATTCACAACGTCCATCGCGAGGTCGGCCTTCGCTCGCAGCAGCATGTCGAGACCATCGACGTTTTCATCCAGAACGAACGGATGGTTCGTGTGCCGTCGCACCGAAAGGCACTCTTCATAAGTGAGGCAGGGCTGCTCGATGTAAACGTCAATATCACTGACCGCTCGCACGACGCGCATCGCCTCATGCTGCGTCCAACCAGTGTTGGCGTCGGCGACGAGCCGGTCCGACGGCAGCAGCATCGCTCTCACGGCGCGGATCCGGTCGATATCGGTATCCGGATCGCCGCCGACCTTCAGTTGGAAGCGGGTGTAACCGGCGGCTCGATAACCGGCGACCTTCTTCGCCATCTCGTCGGGCGACTCTTGCGAGATGGCTCGATACAGCCGCACGCTCTCGCCAAAGCGGCCTCCCATCAACACGCAAACCGGCAAGCCCGTGGCCTTGCCGAGAATGTCCCAGCACGCGATGTCGATTCCGGTCTTCACATACGGATGCCCCTTGAGCGCGGCGTCCATCCGATGATTCAGATTCATCAGCTCGCGCGGATCAAAGCCGAGCAAATGCGGCCCCAGTTCGCGGAGTCCGGCTCGTACTCCCTCGGCATACGCCGGCAGGTAGAACGGCCCCAGCGGACAGACCTCGCCGTAGCCGATGAGTCCACAGTCCGTCTCGACACCGACAATCGTGCTGTCGAACACCGACACCGACTTCCCGCCGGACCATTTGTAAGTGCCTTCAACCAACGGCAGCTCAACTCGGTGAGCAAAGATGCGTGCGATCTTCATGAGAGGCGTTCCTGCTTTGCGTATGATGGAATTGAAGGGTTCAATTCTAGTTTCAGCGCCCACGACTCTCTTGGCTCAGAATCGCATCGAACCGTGAATCCGCGCACAAACATTCCAAATTTTCCATTCCTTCGCACGTTTCGCAGATGCCGGTCAGGCGAAAACGATCTTGGCAATCGCGGCAGCGAATGCGGTTGCTGCGGGGGGATGATTTCGCAGCCAGAGTTCGGGTTCGATCAGCTCCAATTCCATCACCGCGAGGTTTCCGTCATTGTCGCGGACCAGGTCCACGCGGCCGTAGGCCGGTGCGGATGCGCACGCGGCCATCGCTTGTTGGGCGAATTCGATTTGAGCGTCCGAAGGTTCATGCGGATGCACCGTTCCTCCGTGATCGTCCTGGACGCGAAAGTCGCCGGTCTTGGGAACTTTCTTCACCGCGTGAGTGAATTGACCGTTGAAGAGCATGAGCGTGTCCTCGCCGTGATCCATCACGCTCTGTTGAAACGGTTGCAGGATGAGCGATTCTTCGGTCAGCAATTGCCGCACAACGGGCTCCAGAGGAGTGGCCGTCTCACGATTGATGCGATAGGTGTGACGGGCTGCTCCGGAAATGCACGGCTTGATGATGGCCTCATCCCATTCTGACTCGTCAAGCAGTTCGTGCAGAGTGACCGTGCTGCCACGTTCGATGAACTTCGACGGCACGATCGGAATCCCCTTCGCCTCCAGATCGGCGAGGTAGTGCTTATCCATATTCCAGTCGATCAGCGCCGCATCGTTGCAGAGCCGCGTCTGCCTCCGGATGTGGTTCAGCCAAGCGGTGAACTCGTGCCGCCGCTCGAAGTAGTCCCACGTCGTCCGAAAGACGGCGCAACGGAACTGCGACCAATCGACATCGGAGCTGGCCCAGTCAATCCGCACCGAGGTGATTCCATGACGCGCCAAGGCCGATTGCAGTAACTGGTCATCACGCAGGATGTTGTCCAGATACCAATCTCCTTCGGCAGCAACGGCGGCCGTGTATCGCCGCTCGGTGAGGAGTGCCACATCGGATTTGCTGTCGGTCATCGCATTGCCTTCATTGTTAGCTTTTTTGCCTGTTTGAATCGCAGTTTGTCGATCACGATGGCCAGTGTGAGAGGACATCATTCGAGAGTTCACTATCATGGTCCCATCACCTAACGTCTCTGAATCTGTCGTCCCGGGCGCTCGCCCAGCCGAATGACTTGGCGATGCGCTTCGGATCAACGGCCGGTTCGTCGGCCGATCTCCTCGTCCAGCCATTTAGTTCGCGCGGCGCCCCATTCCTTCATCTGCTTCAGATCCTCGGTGAAGGTCAACTCGCCCGAGTCGGGGGCCAACATTCCCTTCCAGCGGCGTTCATTGCGCGTCGCAGCGGCGCCCAGGGTTCGGGCATTGTCATCGATCATGCGTGCGATGTTCTCCACGGAGAACTGTCGTTTGCGGAGTGCCCGCCATCTCGACGCGTATTTCTGTTTGTAGGTGGCGTTGCCCAAGAGCCGGTCAAACAAATGGTTCGAGAGCCATTCCTGCGGTTCGACGATTGAGCCTTCCCAGTTCCGGCCAAACGTCGCATCGTAGTCCCAGGGCACGAAGAAGAATCGCGGTTGCGGCACGACCGCCGTGGGCGCGTCTCGCGCGACGACGAAGTTTTTGTCGTTGCCGTCCATGTTGCTCGTGAGCAACAAGAGCAGGTGGAAGTCGATCGCATAGTCCACATCGACGCGCGAGCCAATGCCGGACTTCGCATCAAAGAACTTGCCATTCGGGGCCTTGCTGACGAACTGGTTTAGCTCGTCGAGTGGGCTCCAATACTCAAGCACTTCGGGCTCCGGTTCGTGTTGCTCGTAGGCCGCATGCCCGAGTTGTTGAAAGTCCGCGCCGTGATCAATCGCCTTGTAGATGACGGCGTGGCGGGTGGCGTTTCTGTCGTACCGCTGGAGTCCGAGCAGCGACCGCTCCACACGCTCCATCAGCAGATACACGCCGTGGTAACGGCCGTTCAAATTCACTTCCACGAACCGGCTGGAAGACGCGAAGCGTTTGGCACCATCGGCCGACAGCGATTGAAAAAGATCGTAGGAGAGTTTGTGCCGCATCATCGAGCAGTCAACGAAGGCGGCATTGAGCACCCAGTCGCGGTCTTTCTGCAAACCCAGCCAGCGCGTGGATTCATCCAGCTTGAAGGCGAACGATTTCTTGTCATACGCCTGAGACGACGCGCCGCGAAAACGGATCTGGCCCCGCAGCGCGTCGCTGTTTCCCTCTTTGATACCTTCCGGTGAGACCAGTCTTACGGTGCATGGAACCTTCTCTTCCGAGCCAATTTCCTTGGTCGTCTGGAGTTCTATGACGGGAAGGTTTGACTCCGCACCGGCCCCAGCAGCCGTGGCCAAAAGTGCGAAACACCAAATGATGAAGCGGAATCGATTCATGAGCGGAGCGTTGTTGAGTTTCTCGGGAAGTTGTGCAGGTGATCGTACCAGTCCCAATCGCTTTACGATGCCTTCGCCGATTGACCACGTCAGCTCAAGAACTGCCTGATCGGTCCGGTTTGATCCATCTTGAATTTGTTCAAGCCGAGATCGAGATCACCGTAGTGTTTGATCGGATTTCCGTAGGCGTTGAGGATCGTGGTGAACCAATTGCCGATAGTCTTGTGCCCTGGCTGGCCCCAGTAAGGCAGGCGCATGTATCGGCCAGCGATTTCGAGCTTGGCGTTTCTACCCGACAGGACGAGGTAGGGCCATTCGATACCCGTGCCGTGATGAGTCTCGCCGTTGTCGGGGAAGTAACAGAGCATCGTGTTGTCGAACATCGTCCCGTTGCCCTCGGGAACACTCTTCAGCCGGCGGACGATTGAATCGATCAGCCCCATGTGGCGGATGCGGATCGTTTCCCGAACCTCTTCGGCCTTGAGCTTGCCGACGCCTTTGCCGTGCCCGACATCGTGCAGGTTGATCTTTTCCGTTTCGAGGCCAGGAACTCCGGTGTAGAGCGTGCCGAGTTCATCGACGGTGAACGTGACGACATTGGTCATGCCGGAGATGAGCGAGGACAGGAGAATCTCGGTGTGGCCAATCTGACAGTCGATGGTGGAGAGATCATCGGCGAAATACTTCTTGTCCAACTTTGGAACGTTTCTGCCGATGACATCGCCCATCGATTCCAGCTTCATGTTTCGTCGACGAATGTCCTCCATCGCCTCGGCATAGTTCTTGACCTTTGCCAGTTCGAGTCCGGCGAGATCCTGACTCAGACCGGACTGCTTGCCGGATGCGAACTCCAACACCTTGCGTTCCAGTTCGTACCGGATGCGATCGGCTTCGTTGCTCGACACCGACTTGAACAATTCATTGATCGCCACCTTGGGAGAGCCGAAGGCGTAGTTGGGCTGCTGCGGACCGCGGGCCGAGAAGCCCTTTTCAATGCCGTGAATGTTCCCTCGTGCATTGCCGCCATCAATGGGAAAGCAGGCCAGTTCGATGTGCTCCAATGGCGAGGGGAAAAGTTTCGCCAGTTCGAAATCGACGGTCGCCCACTTGATGGAACTCAACCGCTCGTTGGCCGCATAGACTCCGAGACAAGACTGCCAGGAGTGATGCCCGTTCGTGCACATCTTGCCGGACAATCCTTGGAGAATCGTCAGGTGCTCCTTGTGGTCGCTCAGCGCGCTCATCCAGGCGGGCAACTCGTGTTTGACGAGGTCCACTTCGAACGGCTCTTTCTTGTTCTCCTTCGCCTTGTCCTCTTCGCTCAGGCTGGGCGGCACCATCACGCTGGGAAACAGGCCGTTCCCCTTGTGCATGAAGATGAACCGCATCGGCGGCTGGCCGTGGTCCGGAGAGGCAAATGCTCTCGACAGGTGCGGGGACAGCATCGCCGCACTCGCACCGAGAGCGGTGGTCTTCAGAAAGTCTCTTCTGGTATTCATGGTCATCGCGCCTTGATTACTGCGATTTGCGGTACAGGAAGGAATCGGAGGTCAACAGGGAAACAATTACGGCTTTGAAGCTGCCACCGCTTTCGACATACGCCTTGTCGGCAGCGATGAGCGTCTGTGAATCGGACAGCATTTCATTTCGCCCCATGTAGAAACGAAACGCATGGCGGATGATCGACTGTCGAACCCGATCCGATTTGCCGAGTCGGTCGATCATTTCCAGCGCATCCTTCACCGGCCCGTCCAGTTTCGGTTCACCGGTTCCACGGAGATAGCCGTCGGTATTCACGGTCTTGGTTTTGTAGGTCTCGGCATCGTTCTTACCTTTGGCTTTGGCAATCAGATTCTCTGGATTCTCCAACGGTTCGTCGGTGCGAAAGCGTCCGAAGTCATCGTAAAACTCGAAGGGATAGCCCAGCGGATTCATGTGCTGATGACACTTCCAGCACGCAGTCTGCGACTTCCCGGTCACGGACTCGACCCGTTCCCGGAAGGTCATGTGCGGATCGTCGGGGACTTTGGCGTCCACGGTAATCGGCACATCGGGCACGCGGCCGGCCAGCAGCTTTTCTTGTACCCAACGCCCGCGACGAATGGGATCTGTGTGGAAGTTCGATGAGTGGGCGATCAACCAGGCCGGATGAGTGAGTATGCCCTTGCGGTTGGCGATCTTGAACGGCTGAATCACCTGATAATCCAGGTTGTCGTCACCACCGTATTGCCCATTGGAACCCGGTGTCGCTGGCAGGCTATACGATTGGGAATATCTGAATTGATTGCCGTGCGCCCACGGAAATGTCGTGAAGGGTGTATTGCCTTTTCCGAAGGTATAGGAAAAGTGCTCCATGACTCTCGGCAGGCCGTTGGAATGCGGCCCCTTTCCGAGATCAATGTTGTGCTTTTTCAATAACTCCTGGTGCTCCGCGAAGACCTGCTCCGGGTTCGTTCGCCAGTCGGTGTCCTTCAGGGTTTCATACAGTTCCCGCCAGCCAGCAACAATCTTGGAACCTTTCTCGTTATCCACATTGTGGTACATGAAAAACTGATCCGATGAGAGCATGTTCTGAAACACATTCGTGTCTTGCTTAACATGCCTCTCCACAACTCGGTCCGCTTCTCGGATGAGGCTGCCGGGGGTGGCGCTGCTCCCGCGTCCCGGATTCTGGTAATACCCACCACTGCGATTGTTGTCCTTGAAGACCTTGAGGGCATTGGGATAGCCGAAAAACTCGCGGAAGAAGCGGATGATCTTGGGGTGCGATACGACCGTGGAATCATTGATTACAGGATCAATTTGGCCTTTGTAGTAGTTCTCATCGGCGAGCAGACGCAGCACTTCCCGTTGGTAGTCCTCCCTGGTGGTCAGTCGCCCTTCCGCGGCGGACTTGACCAGCAGCGGGTCCGGACTCCAGTCACCCAAGGCATAGGAAATGGCATAGCTGGCTTCGCGGGGTGAGAGCATCCTTCTGCCGTATTCATCTGCCGCACCGTCACCGAATTCGAGGCGATAGAGAAGTTCGGACTCCAGCAGGACGGCCACCAGCATCTGACGCAGTCCTTCGGTGTTGCCGGCCACATCGATCGCGGAGCTGATCAGGTCAAGATACTTCACCTGTTCCGTCACGGCGGGCTAGTTTTTGAAGATGCGTAGTCTGTTCATCAAGAGGTTGAGTTTGAGGGCGTGTTCTCGGCAGAGGGAGCCGACGGATTGGGTGAGTCGGCGGGCGAGGTTGAGGGTCGCGAGGCGAATGCCGTTGAGCG
>JANMIF010000009.1:0-15955 GCA_031375695.1 Planctomyces sp. | reverse complement strand
GTCCAACGCCACGCGCGCCTTAAATCCCGAATCCCGAACCTTCCGAGCTTTGCCCATGATCTCTCCTCTTGGAATCCTCGATTCCAGAATCGGCAAAACTCTCTCTTATCCCACTGTCCAACTCTTGGGGTCCACTTCAGTTATAGAATGCCATCTCCACTCGTGCTCCTCCGACCGAGCCAGAGTAGGTATTGCCTTCTAGCGACGGTGCGGGCGTCGTTTTTACTGGGGCAACATCGACGACACTCGGATTCTGGAACTTAATCGTCGTCCAGACTGGATCAATCTTCTCCACAAGCACGGTCTTATCATATGTATCGGCCGCAACATTGTGTTTTTGCGCCTCATCATTAAATTCAGAGATGAGGTTATTGATGTCCTTGAAATCCTTTTGCGTGATCCCCTGCGCCCCGGAGACCATTGTAATCTTGAACTCAAGTACTCGTTTCGAAGCGTCCTGGATTGCTGATTTGTATTCTTTCAGGTTGCTAAGGAATTTGCGATCTTTTTTTGGGGAGTAAGCTTTCAACCATCCCTGTTTGCTAATGACCCTGGCCTTATCGACTGCCCGTTTTGCGTCATCAATGGTCCTTACTGCTTCGACAACAGTTTCCATCTTTTGGCCTCGGCCTGATTTAATCGTATCGATTCGCCAGAGGCCGTAGTTCATCGGATTCGCCTCGCTCCAATCCAGAGCGGCTTTGGAGGCTTGTTCATAGGTTTTGTAAGTCCCAAGCTCTCGATCCACCCTGGGATCAGAAGCAAAGGGATTGAATTTATCGCCGACAATGACGACACGGTAGCCAACCAACTCGTCGTCTGCATTTGAGTTTGAAGGAGAAACCGAGACCAGACACACCGCCAGGATGATGCTCAAGATCCACAGAATTGAACGGGACATTGGTTTGAGGCTTTCATTAAATTGAGGAACATTCGACAATGGGACGACAGTTGAAAACGACGTGATGCTTGAGCCGAAGGCGGATTCCAGCGGAATGCTGCAATTGGACGGGCTTGCCCGGTTTCAAGTGCTTCAAGTTGCCGGCAAGTAGAATGTGACGCACACACCAAATAAGCAATGACGCCGTGGTTTTCGTTTTGAGAGCGTCATTATCACTCGCCGACTCGACGTTTCATAGTTCAACGTGAGCATGAAAAGGGGATAGCGACGGTCTTAACTCTGGTCAATTGCTGGCAGGGAAAAGGGGACAGGTCGACGGGTCCATTTAACTGAACACAACGGGTGCGATCTGGGTGGTGCGCTGGAACTCGAGTTGTTGCTGATTCTTTTGAACACTGGTGGCGTCATCGAAACGATTTCTGCCACCAAGTCTCGGCCTTGCTTCGCCGCTTCTGCCACCTTCGTTTTCAGGGCGGCGAGGTCACTCTGTTGAAGTTCATTGATCTCGGCTCGAATGGCCTGCAGGCGGTCGGCACACCGGGCGATCTTGCGGATCGTGCGCACCAACTCGGCGCCCGGCCCGTCGCCTTGCACCCGTTCTGGGTTGGAATGCCACTCGCGGAGAATCGTCCGGAGTTGTTGCTCGTCCCCGGCTTCATAGGCCGCGTTGGCGCGGGACATGAAGGTGTGCCGGCGGGCGCGGTCGTCGTCGTTGTCGGCCCGGTCGGGGTGCATCGCCATTGCCGCATCACGGTACAGCTTTTTGAGTGTTGGCGACGCGTGGAATTCGGGGCGGTCTGCATCGTGCTCGCGTTCCTTGGCCACTCGCGCGGATTGGTCGGCCTGGGCGCGCGCCTCCGCAGCCACCTTCTGCGCCGCTGGGTCGTCAGACTTGAATCGGGCAGTCGCCTCCGCGATCTGAGCTTCAATTTCATCAAGCTCGGCGTAAAGCGGACCGAGCGTGCCCACGTATCGCCTCTCGAAATCCACCAACTCAGCCCGCAACGTGGCCAGTTCCAACTCACGTTCGCATAACTCGACTTCAAGTGCCTTCAGCTCCGTGAGCTTTTTTTCTAACTCTTGCTGCTCTGGCGTTGAATGTTTGATAATTTCCACGGTCGCAATCCGTTTCTCGGTTCAGTTGGAAATGGAGTGACTCGCTGATTAGGGCAGGTTACACCAATACGACCGGAGAAGCAGTGCATGAGTACTCAGCGCAGCTCACGAAAAGAACGCGAACTGGAAGAAAAGACGACGCGGCGGACGCAGCTTTTTTTTGCGAGAAGCGGAATTGAAAGCGCTTGTTGATTCTCATCGCGCCAGTGGCCGGTACTTGATGCGGTGCGGTTGATCGGCGTCGACGCCCAGCCGTTCGCGTTTGTTGGCTTCGTACAACTTGAAATTACCCTCGAACCAATACGCTTGGCTGTCACCCTCGAAGGCCAAGATGTGCGTGGCGATGCGGTCTAGGAACCAGCGGTCGTGGCTGGTGACGATCACGCATCCGCCGAAGCTCGATAGTCCCTCTTCGAGTGCTCGCAGCGTATCGATATCGAGATCGTTCGTCGGTTCGTCCAACAAAATCACGTTGCCGCCGGAGCGGAGCAACTTCGCGAGATGGACGCGGTTCCGTTCGCCGCCGGAAAGTTGCTTGACGAGTTTCTGTTGATCAGGGCCTTTGAAATTAAACCTGCCGACGTAGCTGCGCGCGTGAATCCGCGCGCCGCCGACTTCCAGAATATCGTTGCCGCCGGAGATTTCTTCGTACACGGACTTGTCCCCGTCCAATGCGTCGCGCGATTGATCGACATACGCCAACTCGACCGCATCGCCAATCCGCAGCGTGCCGGAGTCCGGTTTTTCTTGGCCCATGATCATCTTGAACAGCGTCGTCTTGCCGGCTCCGTTGGGCCCGATCACGCCAATAATCCCGCCGCGAGGCAGGTTAAATTCCATGTTCTCGAACAGCAACTTGTCGCCGAAGCCCTTCGACAGCTTCTCCGCGCGAACGACCAGATCGCCCAACGGCTTGCCCGACGGAATCTGAAACGACGCCGTGTCGTCCGCTCCGTCGTATTGTTGCGATCGCAATTCCTCATACCGCTGCAAGCGGGCTTTGTTCTTAGTCGCCTGAGCTTTCGGAGACATGCGGACCCACTCCAACTCGCGGGCCAGTTCCTTTTGACGTTTTGATTCTTTGTTCTCTTCGACCTTCATCCGCGAGTACTTTTGTTCCAGCCACGACGAGTAATTTCCCTCGAACGGCATTCCTCGACCGCGGTCGAGTTCCAGAATCCACTGGGCGACGTTGTCCAGGAAGTAGCGATCGTGCGTCACGGCGACGACCGTGCCGGGGAAGTGCTCCAGAAACTTTTCCAGCCAGGCGACCGATTCGGCATCCAGATGATTAGTTGGTTCGTCGAGCAGCAGCAGATCGGGATTTTGCAGCAAGATGTGGCACAGCGACACACGCCGCTTCTCGCCGCCAGACAGCTTGACGATCTCGGCGTCATCGGGCGGGAGCCGCATCGCGTCTTTGGCGATCTCCAGCGTTCTATCCAGTTCCCAGAGATTCAAGTGATCGATCTTGTCCTGGCATTTGCCTTGCTCGTTCAGGACTTTCTCCATTTCGTCCGGCTCAAGCGCCTCGCCGAGCTTCAGGTTCAGCTCGTTGTATCGATCGAGGATCGCGTGCGATTCGGCGACCGAGTCATTGATGCAATCTCCTACCGTTTTGTATTTGTCGAGATGCGGCTCTTGAGCAAAGTAGCCAATCTTGATCCCCTTGGCAGGCCGGACCTCGCCCATGAAGTCCTTGTCTTCACCTGCCATGATCCGCAGCAACGTGCTCTTGCCCGAACCGTTGTTGCCGAGCACCCCGATCTTTGCACCAGGATAAAACGCCAGCCAAATGTCGCTGAGGACAACTTTCTCCTCGTACATCCGAGTGAGCGATTCGATCGTGTAAATGTAATTATCGGCCATTGGGGACTCTCGAAAGGAAATGACTTCTTTTTGGGGGCGGGGGTTGTACCGCAGCACGTACTTGGTCGCCAACGATGGCGACTTATCGAGCCACAATTTGTCTGATTACATGTCATCCGTGGGTAGCCCGATACCGTTCGTTCTGCCTACGGATGACATGTTCGCCGATTACGCACGCTCACAGCTTCGGCAACACCGGCGGCTTAGGGGGGGGCGCGGGCGGCGGCGGTTTTGGCGCGGGCTTATCGAAGAAGAGCGGCCGGGGCTTGGCTGGGGCATTGTTGGCTTTGTTTGGGGGTGGTGGCGGCGGCGGCTTGATGAATCGCTCTTCGACTCGCAGGCCGAAGGGATGCCGGAGTTCACGTTCGGCCATGATCGCCCATGGGGTTCCAGGGGCTTCGGTTACGACGCGAGTCAACAACTCTGTCGCCAGCTTGGATCCTTTGCGGCTCGACGCACCGGAGTAGTTTGTGTCGGGGCTGGGATGAAAGACCCAGTGGTTCGAGCGGGTGTTGATGTCGGATTCGGCGAGCGTGGTTTTCAGCGAGGCGAGCGCATAGTTGTATTCCATGTTGCGAGTTCGATTCGCCAGCAGGCGGCCATAGTTTAAACAGAATGCCATGCGCCAGCGGAGCGACGGTTCGCGTTCCAACTCTCGCTCGATTCCCGGCGGGAACGCCTGCAACAGACTTTCGACTTGATACTGACTGATCGCAACCGCTTTTTGGGCATCGGTGGAGACTTGCCGGAAGTTGCGATCGGTGACTCGCAGACTGAGGTCGGGTGCGCTTTTAATCTGAGTTTTTTGGCTCATCATCGCGGCGTTGATGACGGCGGCTCGGAGCGGATGTTTTCGCAGATCGCGAGCGAATTCTTCCGGCTCGCCGAATCGGTAATCGGGGGCAAAGAGTTTCAGTTGTTCGTCATCGAACTTGCCGATCGGGGTCAGGTTGGACATCGTGGTCATATTGGTTAGGAAGTAGATGCCGCCGGTTTCGCTGACGAGCCGCGCGAGCGCATACGGCGCGAAACCGGACGACAGATAGTCGAACTGTGGGCCGTCGAACCAAAACGGCAAGCTGACGTTTTCGGCCATCGGTGCTTCTGGGCCGAGGTCGATCGGGAGCTGATAGGTCTTGCCGTCTTCCGGTGCGACGTACGGCATGAATCCGTGCCGCTTGCCGAACGGCGCCGTCGGGCCGATGACATAGGCTTTGGCTCCGTAGCGGCGGCACAGCGCGATCGCTTCCAGGTGCGGCTGGCCAAAGTCGTCTCCGGCTTCGTCCGTGATCGTGATCAGCATGATCCGATAGTTGTTTTCAACTCGGTAGCGCGACCATTGAGCCAGCACATTCTTGACCGCAGTGAAAACGTTTTCCTTACCGGTCGGATCGGTCGGAGCCTTTTCGATCGCATCGCGAATCGTCGGGAAGTCGATCGTCGGCTTGGCTACGAATTGCGTCTTTTCGCCGAACGTCACGACGGCTGAGAGCAGTCCGCGATCTTCTTTCGGCAGCGTATCCGTCTTGTCCTGCAACGCGCCGAGTTCCTGATAAACGCGATCGAGCCGTTTGGCGACAGCCTCGCGTTGTTTGATCAAGCTGCCGGAGCCGTCGATCATCCAGACAACGAGGACTTTACTTTCGCGCAGATTCTGAGCGATCTCCCAAGTGACGCGGTCGAGCGCCGATTCAATCTGCACGAGTTGTTCGCCGGTCTGGCCTTTGACCACGAGCCGATCGTCGAACTGCATTCCTTCAGGTATGTCATAAGCCGGGAGCTTGGCCATTTCGACACGAGCTTCATCCAGCAGTTGCCTGGGTGACGCGGCAGCCTTCGGCGGCTCGATGACTTTTGCGATGCCGAGGCTCATGGCGTTGAGGACTTCTCGGACTTCCAGTTCGCGGTCGTCGGGGTTCGCGAGTTCAAACGGGATCGCTTCGTCGATCTCTGTCTTGATCGGCGGCTCTTCAAACTTGCTTTCGAGGACCGGTGCGGCTGGTTCGAGCGGCACGGCCATCAACCAGCTCGACAGATTGGTGACGACCCACAAGTGGACCAGCAGGCTGATCAACAACCCGCCGAACGCCATGCGCGGTCGGCCTTCCGCCGCGTTGACTACGTCCTCATCGGCGACCTCCAGCAAGATGACTTCATCGACGGACAGCGGCAGCGCCGGTTGAACGAATAACAACGGCTCGGCGGAACTCCACGGCTCCGACTTTGGCTCGGCCGACGACGCGAACCGAGTCGGTAACAAAGGTAAGACAGCGGGTGGAGCCATGACGCTCACGATTATTAACCTCGCGAAAGAACAGTCGAGTTCGCGGCGAGAGTATATTGCAGCCGACCTGCCGAGCCAAACGGATTTGTCGCGACTGGCCAAGTTGGAAACCGAGCGATAGAACTGCCCGTGATGACAAGCTCGCTCAGCGCACCTGTTGACCTAGCGGCTTCGATCCAGTCAATCGCAGTCAAACCCTGCTAAAGAACTGTTTTTGGGCCGCGACTGCACGGCTTTGCAAATTGGCGTAGTCGAGGATGCCTGACGTGAACGGACTCACGACCGACGGATTGACGGCTACCACGCGAGGCCGTTCGCCGCGCGTGCGGCAGTTGGTTCACAACCTGCGAGTCAGCCAGTCGGATGCCGCGGCGTTCGGTGTGATGATCGGTTTGGGCGAAACGTACTTGCCGCTGTTCGCGCTGACGGTCGGGCTGGGCGAGGTGATGTCGGGGTTAGTCGTCAGCGTGCCGGTGCTGCTTGGCTCGGCGATGCAGATGATTTCGCCGTGGGCCGTGCGAATGCTGCGGTCCCACAAACGCTGGGTCCTGTGCTGCGCGATGCTGCAAGCCCTGAGCTTTGTTCCGCTGATCGTCGCCGCGGTGGTCGGACGCATGCCGAGCTGGGTGGCACTCGCAGCGGCAGCGATTTACTGGGCTGGCAATTTGGGGACGGGACCGGCTTGGAATGTTTGGATCGGGACGCTCGTGCCGCGCTCGATTCGAGCTCACTTCTTTGCCAAGCGGACTCGGCTGCAACAGCTCACGGTGTTGGCAGGATTTTTGGCGGGAGGCTTTTCGTTGCAATGGGGCAAGCAGAACGGATCGACGATGATCGTCTTTGCCGTGTTGTTCGCGATCGCGTTTGTGTGCCGCTGCTTGTCGGCGTTTTTTCTGGCATCGCAGGCCGAGCCACTGCCGTTGCCGGACAACATGCGGCGTGTGCCGGCTCTCGAGCAACTGCGCGGCTACCGGCATAGCCCTGGCGGACGCTTGCTGTTGTACATCGTCTGCGTGCAATTCGGCGTGTGGATTTCCGGCGCGTACTTCACGCCGTACATGCGTGAGAAGTTGGGCTTCACTTATGTTGATTACGCGGTGCTGATCGCGTTCTCGTTCGTCTTTAAGATCATGGCCTTGCCGTTGTGCGGCCGATTCGCAAAACGCTTTGGCGCGAGACGCCTGCTGACGCTCGGCGGCATCGGCATCATTCCGTTGTCGGGGATGTGGATCATTTCGGACAACTACATCTGGCTCTGCGTCACGCAAGTGACAGCCGGTCTGATGTGGGCCGCTTACGAACTGGCGTTCTTGCTTTTGTTTTTTGAATCGATCCCCGCCGCCGAACGAGTCAGCGTGCTGACGTTCTTCAACCTGCTGAACTCCGCCGCCCTCGCCGCCGGAGCGTTGGTCGGCGGCGTGATTCTGCACTTCTTCGGCGAAGCGACCTGGGCCTATCACCTGTTGTTCGCAATCTCATCGACATGGCGGCTGGTCTCGCTGCTTCTGTTGGCACGAGTCCCAGAAATCCGAGTCACTGCCGATGCCGTCGGCGTCCAGATCGAAGAACTTCGTCCGACCGGCGAGGGTTTCGATGGCCCGATTCTTTCCAGCCTGCCGGATGAAACGCAGCGAAGCTCCAAGGTTCCGGAAACTCGCGAGTAACAAATCCCTTTGTGCCTTTGTGGTTCTAATGTTTTCAACCACAAAGGCACGAAGACACAAAGGAGCGGCATTTGCCTTGCGAATGCGATGCGATACCTGAAAACCGCAATTTGGGTCACGATTGTGGCGATGGTTGTCGGCCTACCGATGGACTACGTTTTTGTTCGCTTCAAAGACAAACGTGTTGCGAAGGCGGTTTCGGAGTGTGGCGGACGGATGAGATCAATACCGATTTGGCCGATAGGCACTGAGTACCGAATCACATTCCGAAGCCCACTGACACCACAGCAGCTTGATCGACTCACCGAATTGAATTCACTGTGTGGCACGGTCGCGATCGCATTTGTTGACTGCGAACTCTCGGATGCCGAAGCCAGTGAAGCCATCGACAAATTACCGAAATGCCTTCTGATCAAAGTGAGCGGCAACAAGTCGTCTCGCTTGAAAGTTGGCCCGTGAATCTTCCACAGCTCAGTAGTCCCGCACCGCCCCGTCCGGCAGCGTCGGCTTGGGCCATTTGAAGACGCGTTTGGGGTCGGCGTTGACCTTCTCGAACATGGACTCATCGACGGTCACGCCGAGGCCGGGGCCTTGCGGCAGGCTCGCGTAGCCGTCTTTGTCTTGGTCCCAGCTTTTGCGAGCGACTCCGGCCGGCAACAAGTCGTGTCAGTAGTAACGCAAACGTATTCGCAGGCTTCCTCTCCATGGTCTGTCATCCGAACCGCTGTGGCCCTCTCCTCGTACTTTGTCTCCCAGAATGACAATTGGTATCTTGCCCGCTTGTTAGCTTCCCGTGTTCATACAGGGAACTTGCACCCCAATAAGTTCATGCCCATGTTGGGCGTACCAGCTAGTGCCGTGCCGCTCAAAATGACTACGAAGGAGCATCCGATGACCCCGAAAGACCGCATGTACGCGAAGACTCACGAGTGGCTACTGCTGACTGGTGACGTTGGCACGATTGGCATCAGTGATTTTGCGGTCAAGGAATTGACCGATCTCGTGTATGTCGGTTTGCCTGCTGTCGGCAAGAAGTTGTCGGTTGGCGATGTCTTCGGCGAAGTAGAAAGCGTCAAAGCCGTGAGCGACCTGTACGCCCCGGTCAGTGGCGAAGTGATTGAGGTCAACAGCAACATCGCCAACGACCTTGATCTGTTGTCGAACGACCCATTCGGCAAAGGCTGGCTGATCAAACTGCGAGTCAGCAATCTCGCCGAGACCGCCGGAATGCTTGATGCGGTTGGCTACGATCAACAATGCGTGGCGGGACACTGATTCCTGCATCTCAAGATTTACTTCGACTTCGTGATCCACGTTTTAATGAAGCGATTAAATCACATCGTCTCGACAATCACGGCCCCGCCTTGCCCACCTCCAATGCACAGCGTCGCCAGACCGCGTGACATTTGGCGGCGGCGAAGTTCGTGTAGCAACGTCAGGATCAAGCGAGCTCCCGTCGCGCCCACCGGATGCCCCAACGCGATCGCGCCGCCATTCACATTGAGGCGATTGAGTTCGATTGTTCCCATCGGCGATAGTTCACAACCAACGGCGGCACACAGATCGGGCGGATTCTCGAATCCCCGCAGGCAGGCAAGCGCTTGAGCGGCAAAGGCTTCGTTGAGTTCGACCAGTTGCATGTCGCTCAGTTTCAATCCAGTCTGCTGCAACGCGCGCGACGTCGCGAAGACAGGACCAAGGCCCATGCGAGCCGGATCGCAACCGGCATAGGCGTAGTCGCGGATGCGGCCGATCGGCTTCAGCCCCAATTCACGCGCCCGCGACGCTTCGACAACCAGCAGCGCCGCGGCTCCGTCGGTGATCTGACACGAATTACCAATCGTGACGCTCCCCCAACGGCGATCGAAATACGGATTCAACTTGGCGAGTGATTCCACCGACTGATCAGCTCGAAAACCGATGTCCTGCGAGATCGGCTTCACGCCGCCGCCACACTCATCGACGTACATCGTCATGACTTCGTCGGCCAGTCGATTTTCCTTCCAAGCTGAGGTCGCCAGTTGATGACTGCGGAGCGAGAACTGATCCTGCGCCTCACGGCTGATCCCAAATTCACGAGCCAGCTTCTCGGCTGTATCGCCCATCAACAGTCCTGAAACCGGATCGGTAAGGCCCAACTTGATGCCAATCTGCGGAGTCAAATCTCGCAGCCGAAACGCAGCCAGCGATTTCACCTTCTGCCACATCGACTTTGCTGATCCCAGTCGCAGCAATTTGTCGGCGAACTGTTTCGAATAAAACAACGGAATGTGGCTCATCGAATCGACGCCGACCGCGACGACGCAGGTCGCTCGGCCGGAAGTGACCCGATCGACCGCTTGCGTCACGCACTCAAAGCCGCTGGCACAATTCCGGCTGACCGTGTGCGCGATCTTCTCAAGTGGGATTCCGGAACGCAGCGCGATCACCCGCGCGACATTCGCTGCATCGACCGGACTGGCCACGTTGCCACAGATGAGTTCATCGACATCCTCCGCATCAACTTGGCAGCGGTCGAGCAATTCCCGCACAACCAACCGCCCCAGTTCCTGAGCCGGCAGAGAATTAAACGCTCCACCCGCTTTAACAAACGGCGTTCGCACGCCACCCACGATCACTGCTTCCACCATGCGTTGTGCTCCAACAATCTTCAGACCGGCAAACCTTTTGCCACACGAATTTCGCGCACTTTCCCCGTGACCTCGTTGATGAGCTGTCCATTGCGTTCCAACGCCTGAAACTCCTGCAAGTTCACAAGAAAATTGACGACGACCATTACGATCGCGATACCCAAATGCAGCCGATGGATTGGCCAACCGCCGATCTCTGCCGAACCAAATCGCGACGCCGGGTCCGCCGCCGCTCCGAAACCGACCGTCAAGATCAACAGCAACAGACACAATGTCATGGCCGGCAAAACGCGATATTTCAACCGAGAACTTTCGGCCCGCCAATGTTCATCAAGCTGGTACGCCTTCGCGACGTCTTCCATCCAGCGGCCGGTCCCCATGAAGTACGTCAGTACGAGCGCATGAACGAGCGCGGCAAACACCAACCCGGTCAACGCCAACATCAAATGCCACGAAACTAAGCTTTGCGATTCAAGCTGTTTCGGGTCGTCAATACTCAGACCCAGCACAAACACCGCCAGCATCAACAGCGTGCTGGCCGAAGCCAGCGTTAAAAAAATACGAGTCACGAAACAATCCTTAGTCTGACAGGAAGTGAACAGCGGGAGTCTACAGCTTTCGCATCTGAACGTCTTGGTGGCGGCTGATTCTGAGCGAGAAGAAAATACTTTCAGGACAGGCAAATGTCGGCAGGAATATCAATCGGCGGTCATTTTCCTGTTCTCAATCTTCCTGTCGACGAATCGTTACTTTCCGGCAATTTCATTTGTTACGATTCCGTTCTACCACTACTTCAAAGGAACACCCTATGAGCGACACACAAGTTCATTCGACCGTCGATTTCGACAAGTCCGGCAAACAGCACGGGCAGTTGTGTATTCCGTATTCCTACAACCTGGGCGGCTGGGCAAATTTGATGGTGCCGATCACCGTGATTCAGAACGGCGACCGGTTCGCGGACCAAGACGGCGACGGTCAGCGTGACACGACGAATGACGGGCCGACAGTGCTCGTCATGGCCGGCAATCACGGCGACGAATATCCCGGCCAAGTGGCGATCCTCAAACTGTGCCGCGAGCTTCAAGTCGCCGATGTCCGCGGCCGTGTGATCTTGATTCCGTGCCTGACAATGCCCGGCTCGCGGGCGATGACGCGACTCAATCCGCTCGATGGGAAAAACTTCAATCGCTGCTTTCCGGGAAACCCGTCCGGCACGCCGTCCGAGATGCTGGCGCATTATCTCACGACCGTGTTGTTTCCGCTGGCCGACATCGTGATCGACATTCACACCGGCGGTCGGAGCATGGATTTCGCGCCGTGTGCGCACATGCACCTCGTCCCCGATCGCGACCAATTGAAAGCCATGTTGGCTGGTACCGAAGCCTGGGGTTCCGATCTGTGTTTTCTCTACGCCGACATCGCCGGCACCGGCTTGCTGCCGGTCGAAGCCGAGCGACAAGGGAAGATCGTCATCACTACAGAAATGGGTGGCGGCGAACCGGTCACAGTGGCCGTCCACAAACTGACGCAGTCCGGCTTGCGACACGTCTTGATTCATTTCGGCTCTGTCGTGGGCGAAAAGCAAACTCGAGCTCAACGCGGAATCAAACCGCCGCGCTGGGTGCAAGCTCTGCATCGCGACGACTACCGCTTCGCACCGGAGTCTGGCCTGTACGAGAACATCGTGGCGCTCGGCCAAGACGTCTCGGCCGGTGAGGTCGTCGGCCAAATTCATTTCATCGAACGCCCCGACCGTGACCCCGTTCCGGTCATCGCTCCTAGCGCCGGCGTCCTCATCGGCTGCCGAGGCCCGTCCATGGTGACGCAAGGCGATTGCGTCGCCTGCATTGCCCACGACGTCCCGCCGGATTTGCTGCGCTGACGTGAACCGAATCGGCTGATTACTTACTGCGACTTCTTGATCAGTTGACTCCGACGACCGACAGGCCGCGACCAAAACCATGAGGGTTTATGAACGAGATGTACTTCGAGAAACGACCTGGCGGCAGCGAACTCGTTGCCGATTTGCGTCACGATCAATCGTCAGGTTGATTCCAGCGCGTCAGCGCCGCACCGCTGATCGGATGCGGGCTGGGCGGCAGCGAGAAAGTCGCTGATTCGGCGAGCTGGCTTTCGAGGTGGGCGAGTTGTTGCGGGTCAAGGAGGTGTTCGATGCCGTCGGCACCACGGTCGGCGAGGCGCGGGTCGAGGTCGGTTTCGGTCAGCAGGTAGATTTCCCACAAGCGATGTTGCCGTGTGGCTTGTTGAGCTTCATCGGCCCCGGCGGCGGTCAGTCGCCAGCCGGCCGATTCGTGAACCATCAATCCAGTGGACTCGGCGGATCGCGTCAACGTATCGAAGCGGGCGGGCGGCCAAGGACGCATGTCTCGCAAACGGTCGGCTGGGATGACGTGCTTCGACAACTCACCCCTCATCGGCGCACTCGGTCCGAGCAACGGTTCAAGATACTCGAAGCAGGCTCGCAACAAATCGCTGCGGCCGATCCGGCGCTCAAACTCTCGCTGACTTCGCCATCGCGGCAACCAGCCACGAGCGGCACCGAAGGTCAAACTCACGACGAAGAATGACGTCCCGGTCAGCACGATCACCGCGCCGGCCGCCAGCTTGGAAAACGTAGCACTTAGAATGACACCGATTCCGCAGCTCAGGCCACCGATCAACGCGGACAATAGCGTCATCAGCCGCAAGTCGTTCGTCCAGAATCGCGCGGCGGTCGGCGGGATCAACAGTAACGCTACGACCAACAATAGTCCGACAGTTTGCAATCCTATCAACGTCACACCGACAGCCAGCAACGTCAGCAAACTGTCCAGCCACATCACTCGAAACCCTCGAGCCGCCGCGAACTCTTCATCGAAGCAGAGCAGGGCGAGTTCTTTGAACATCGCGATGCAGATGACAGTCACGGTGGCCGACACGCTCGCGATCAACCAGACATCAGACGCCACCAGCGTCGCTGCTTTCCCGAAGATGAAATGCTGCAACCCCGCCGCGTTTCCGGTTTTTGTCCGTTGCACGACTGTGAATAAGGCCATACCGAGTCCAAAAAACAACCCGAGCACAATCGCCAACGCCGCGTCATCTTTGATCCGCGTCCATCGCCGAATCACCATTGTCATCGCCATGCCGAGCAGTCCGGAAATCAACGCTCCAGTCAGCAACCAGCCGGTCGAACGGCCGCTCCCCGGATGCAATCGCTCGGCCAATAAGAATGCGACGGCGATCCCAGGCAGCGCCGCATGACTGACCACATCCGCCGCCAACGCCCGCTTCCGCAAGACCAAAAATGTCCCGACCACTCCCCCGGCAATGCCCAGCAACGTCGTCCCGCCAATCACCACTCGGGTGTTGTAATCGCGCAACGACACCGCTCGGACAATCAAGTCCAGCAACGAATCAGCGGCGGCAAGAAGTGATGTCATTTGAGCGACCACCTACGGTCTTGGCAGAGCCATCTTTTCGCCGAGTTGATCCAGCAGCGCCAGTTTGCCGCCGTAGGTTTTCCGTAAGTTATCCGGAGTGAAGACCTCTGCCGTCGGGCCGGCGGCAATCAGACGCATGTTAAGCAACACAACTTCGTCGAAGTATTCGTGAACGGTCTGCAAGTCGTGATGCACGACGATCACAGTCTTGCCGACTTCGCGCAGTTGCCGCAGGATGTCCACGATTGCTCGTTCGGTTGAGGCATCCACGCCGGCAAACGGTTCGTCCATCAAGTACAAGTCCGCCTCTTGAGCCAACGCCCGCGCAAGGAACACGCGCTGTTGCTGACCGCCCGAAAGCTGACTGATCTGGCGAGAGGAAAAATCCGACATGCCGACGCGATCAAGCGCCCGCGCCGCTAACTCGCGATGCGACCGCATCACCGGTTTGAACCAACCGATCTTGCGGTACAAGCCCATCGCGACCACGTCGAGAGCACATACCGGAAAATCCCAATCGACACTTGTCCGCTGCGGCACATAGCCGACACGATGCCGTTGAGCATGATATGGCTCGCCAAAGAACAGCACTTCACCCGCAGCGCGAGGGACCAGATCGAGCATCGTTTTGATCAGCGTCGTCTTCCCCGACCCATTCGGCCCGACGATCGCAATCAGCTTTCCCGCCGGGGCCTGATAGTCGATGTTCCACAACACCGGACGACGGTGATACGCAACCGTCACGTCGTCAATCGCGAGCGGGCAAGGCAAGTTGTTCGTACCGACGTTTGACACAGACAACGTCCTCACGGCGTTCGGCCAGAAAACCCGCGATCGGGCACTGAGCCGCCTAATTCTCGCGCGATCGTCGTTGCGTTGTGGTCGATCATACCGATGTACGTTCCCTCGTAAGTCCCCGCCGAGCCCATCGCATCGGAAAATAATTCGCCTCCGACTCGAATCTTCCAGCCGCGTTGGGCGGCCCCTTCGATCACCGCCCGCAGACCTTTGTCCGAGACGCTGCTCTCGACAAAGATCGCGCCGATCTTTCGTTCCACCAAAAAATCCACGAGCGAATTGATATCGGCGACGCCCGCTTCCGACTCCGTCGAGATCCCTTGCACCGACTTTACCTGCATCCCGTAAGCACGAGCGAAATAGCCGAAGGCATCGTGGGCCGTCACCAACACTCGCTGTTCTTCCGGGATCGACGCGATCACCTTTCGCGCGTATTCATCAAGTTGCACCAGTTCTTGGCGATACGTGGTTGCACGATCGGTGTATTCCGCAGCGTGCGCCGTGTCGTGTTCCGACATCTCTTTTGCGACCGCTTCAACACACTGACTCCATAAGCTGACGTCCATCCAAACGTGTGGATCAAAGTGTCCTTCAAACTCGGCAGGCTTTCGAAGGATCGCGGGGTCGAGCGATTCCGCTACGGCGACAACTCGCTTGCCGGATTTCTTCAGGCTGCGAAACGAATCTTCCATCCGGCCTTCGAGCATCAACCCACCGTGAAAGATCACGTCCGCGTTGCGTAGCTTTTGCACATCGTTGCTTGTCGGGTGATACAGGTGCGGATCAATCCCCTCGCTCAACAACCCGATGACGTCAGCCCGATCACCAACAACTTGCTTCACGATGTCCGTCACCATCGCGACTGTCGCGACCACTTGAATCCGCTGACCGTTCGGTATTTCGCTCGATCTCGACTTGGCGTTCGACTCATTTGATCCGCAGCCAGCGAGGCTAGCGATGACGCTCACCGTGAAAACCCACAGACTTAAAGCTCGGATCGCAGCCATGATTCGTGTCGCCTAAACGATACTGATTGGCAAAACTTTGTTTTTTGATTGTCCAAAATTACAGTAGAAACAGGGTTTCGTCAACGAGTCTGCGGGCTGGCGGCACGGCGGGCTAGTTTTTGAAGATGCGTAGTCTGTTCATCAAGAGGTTGAGTTTGAGGGCGTGTTCTCGGCAGAGGGAGCCGACGGATTGGGTGAGTCGGCGGGCGAGGTTGAGGGTCGCGAGGCGAATGCCGTTGAGCG
>JANMIF010000008.1:0-3900 GCA_031375695.1 Planctomyces sp. | reverse complement strand
CGCTCAACGGCATTCGCCTCGCGACCCTCAACCTCGCCCGCCGACTCACCCAATCCGTCGGCTCCCTCTGCCGAGAACACGCCCTCAAACTCAACCTCTTGATGAACAGACTACGCATCTTCAAAAACTAGCCCGCCGTGCGAGTCCAACCGGCACCGATACCCAGCAATCCGCCCGGCAGGACCATTGCGTACAGTCCCTGCTTCAGAATCCACAAAAAGGCGAAGTGGCCGACCAGTCCGCCAACAATCGCTCCCAGGAAAATCAGGACATGCTGTTTCATGGTGAACTCCGAAACCTGCAACATCAAACGGTCGCGTGCAAATCGCTACGCACCAGAATAACCTGAGTCGGATTGTTGCGGTGGGCCAATTGTTGTGTAATCTGAACAACTAGCCTGCCGTGGCTACAAATAGTGCCGGTTACACGCGGGCCGCGTACGTCACAAACGCAACGGAGCCGGAGCGCTGATGACTGCCGAAATTGCTGGCTGCGAATGGATCGTCGATGCGCGCGGCTGCGACGCGGATCGACTTCGGTCAATCGACACATTGCAATCCCTCTGCGAACGCGTTGTCCGTGAACTTGAATTGCAAGTTATTGGCTCGCCGTTGTGGTGGCAGTTTCCGGAGCCCGGCGGCGTGACGGGATTGATGCTGTTGAGCGAATCGCATTTGGCGTGTCACACTTGGCCGGAGCGGCGGTTGGCGACGTTCAATTTGTTTTGTTGCCGGAAACGACGCGAATGGCTGTGGGCGGAACGGCTGTGCGAGGTGCTCGGAGCCGAAACGGTAAACGTGCGGATGATTGAACGCGGAGGTTTTCCGTGAGCATCAAGCGACGGATCGCGAATTGCCCGGCTTGTGCGGGACCGATTGAGTTTCGGCTGAGCACTTCGTTGGTCACGGTGTGTGATTACTGCCAGTCGGTGGTCGCTCGCACGGACAAGCGACTAGAGGATCTTGGCAAGGTCGCGGACCTCGCCGAAACTGGTTCGCCGCTGCAACGTGGACTGACCGGGGTGTTTGAGAAGAAGGCGTTTGAGATCGTCGGCTTCGTACAGTATCAGCATCCGGCGGGAGGCGTTTGGACTGAGTGGTATCTGAAGTTTCCGGCGGACAAAGTGCGCTGGTTAGCGGAGGCTCAGGGAAAGTGGTATCTGCTGGTTGAAAAGAAGTTGGCCGAGAACGTCTCGCTACCGGAGTTCGATTCTCTGGAACCGGGACATCGGTTTGAGTTGGCGGGCGGGCAGGCGTTGATCGTGGCCGAACGCGGGATCGCGACGGCGAAGTCGGCGGGCGGAGAAATCCCTTGGGCGTTTCGACCGAATGCCGAACATCGTTTTGCCGACCTACACGGCGCTCGCGATGAGTTCGCGACGATCGAATACGCCCGGTCCGGGCCTCGCATTTTCTTTGGCCGAGAAGTCTCGCTGGACGAGTTGCATCTGTCGGGAGACGGCTGGACTCCGCCGACTCCAGAGACCGCGAACACGGCGGCGATGCAGGTCAGTTGTCCGCATTGTGCCGCGCCGCTCGCGCTGCATGCGCCCGATCAGACCGAGCGCGTCTGTTGTCCAAGCTGCCATTCATTGCTCGATTGCCAGCAAGGGAAGCTGCAATATCTGCAAACGTTGAAGCTGCCGGTGACGAAGCCAGTGATCCCGCTCGGTTCGGTCGGCAAGTTGTTCGACATCGAGTTCACGGTGATCGGCTTCATGGAGCGATTCGCCGTTTGGGAAGGGACGAAATTTCCTTGGACCGAATACTTGCTGCACAACCCAGCGAAAGGTTTTCGGTGGCTCGTGCGGAATCAAGGGCATTGGAGTTACGTCGGATCGTTGCCGGTTTCGGCGGCCACGGAATCGACTGACACCACGGCCGTTTACGAAGGCAAAACATTTCGGTTGTACGATCGTGGCACGGCTCATGTCCGCTACGTCGCCGGTGAGTTTTACTGGCGCGTGTCCGTCAACGAACAAGTCATTTCAGCCGACTACATCGCTCCGCCCCGAATGTTGTCGTTCGAGCGAACCGTCTCAAATCAAGGAACAGAATTGAATGTCTCGCTGGGCGAGTACATCGAAAAAGAAGCACTAGAAGAGGCATTCGGCGTTAAGGACATCCCTCCAGCGTTCGGAGTCGGCACGATTCAGCCGCAGACAAAACGAGGCGACGTCTGGCTGACGTGGGTTGCGACAATGCTGCTGCTGATTGTGCTCGACTTCGCGTTCGTGAATGGAGCGGTCAAGAAGCCGGTCAATCAGTTTTTCTTTTTCATGGCGATGGTCGGAGTCTCGCTGCTGCCGATCGGAATGTTCTTCGCACGGCATGCGTTTGAAGTGAATCGCTGGAAAGATAGTGACTACAACCCGTATGCCTCGGCGGATTCAGGTGACGGAGGAGACGACGAATGAATCAGATTTCCAAACTCGGTTGGTTTTACATCGCGTTCTGTGTGGGAACGTGCGGTTGGTTCTGTGCGGCCGCGATCGGCGGCTGGCCGGGACCGCAAGTCGATTTTGTAGGTGCTAACGGCAACTCGTATTCCGGCTCATCTGGTTCGGGCTTTTCGTCCGGACGCAGTGGGGGCGGGTCTTGGGGAGGAGGCAAATAGTGTTTTCGTTCAATGCGTTTCTGCGAATTCCGTACATGTTGGCTCAGGTGGCCAATGCCGAAAATCCGATTGCCGGATTATGGCGGCACCTGCTCGCCGTGATCGTGTTCTCACTGGTCGGCATTGCGGTCCTGGTCGCCTGCTTTTGGATCATGAAGAAGCTGACACCTTTCTCAGTCGTCAAGGAAATTGAACAAGATCAAAACGTAGCGCTCGCGGTCGTGATGGGTTCTGTGATCATCGGTATGGCCCTGATCATCGCCGCATCGATCCTGGGATGAGGCACCCCATGTCCGAAGGCTCGATGAACCGTGCGCCGCTGTTTTTGCTGTACCTCAACGTGCTGATCATCGCGACGTGCGGGTTGGTTTACGAATTGTTGGCCGGGACGCTGGCGAGTTATCTGCTGGGGGATTCGGTCACACAATTTTCGTTGGTGATCGGCATCTACCTGTCGGCGCTCGGAGCCGGAGCATGGGTGTCGCGTTACGTCGTGGATCGAGTCGCGCGGTGCTTCATCGAAGTGGAATTGGGAGTCGCGCTGCTGGGAGGATTGTCCGCACCTCTGCTGTTTGCGGCATTCGCCTGGGGCGGCGGGTTTCGAGTCGTGTTGTACGGACTCGTGTTTGCGATCGGCCTATTGGTCGGCCTCGAATTGCCGTTGCTGATGCGGTTGCTGAAAGATCATCTCGATTTTGAAGACCTCGTGTCGCGTGTGCTGACGGTTGATTACATCGGAGCGTTGTTCGCTTCGCTGTTGTTTCCGATGTTTCTGGTGCCGCGGTTGGGCTTGATCCGCACATCGCTAATGTGCGGATTGTTGAATGCGGCAGTCGGGCTGTGGGGAACCTATCTGCTCCGGCCGCTGTTGAGCCGTCGTGGTCTGAGCGGTTTACGCGGGCGAAGCTGTTTGGTCATTGGTCTGTTGATCGCAGCGTTGATCAAAGCCGATTCGCTGACCACGCTGATGGAAGAAAGCATTCTCGGCGAGAGGATCATTCATGCCGAAACGACGCCGTATCAAAGGATCGTGGTGACTCGCACGACGAAGGGATTTCAGCTTCATCTGAACGGGCACTTACAGTTCAACTCGGCGGACGAATACCGATACCACGAAGCGCTCGTGCATCCAGCACTGTCGTCGGTGACATCACCGAAGCGCGTGCTGGTGCTTGGCGGCGGCGACGGGCTGGCCGTTCGCGAAATTTTGCGATACCCGTCCGTCGAGTCGGTGACTTTGGTCGATATCGATCCCGGCATGACTTCGTTGGCCGACCGCTTCCC
>JANMIF010000006.1:0-25934 GCA_031375695.1 Planctomyces sp. | reverse complement strand
CGCTCAACGGCATTCGCCTCGCGACCCTCAACCTCGCCCGCCGACTCACCCAATCCGTCGGCTCCCTCTGCCGAGAACACGCCCTCAAACTCAACCTCTTGATGAACAGACTACGCATCTTCAAAAACTAGCCCGCCGTGGCGTCGTATGACTGCAGCATGCTCCGCAAAGAACTCATCGTTAAAACGGATGTCTTGAAACAATCGCGAGCGTCGCCATGAGCGGCATCATCGCCGACAACATCGTGCGGCAGACGGTTGAAGATGTGACGACTTGACACGACATCCATCATGGTGGACATTGTCGTCCACCATGAAAGAACCGTCGTCGAATTTGAACCAGCGCATCGCCGAGCGGGTGCGTGAATTGCGTGCCGCGAAATCGTTGTCGCTCGACACGCTCGCTACCAAGAGCGGTGTCAGCCGGTCGATGATCTCGCTCGTGGAGCGGGGCGAAAGCAGTCCGACAGCCGTGGTGCTGGAAAAGCTGGCGGCGGGTTTGAATGTCTCTTTGGCTTCGCTATTCGATCCGCCCGCCACGGAGAAGCAGGTGCTCAGCCCCGTGGCGAAGCGCAAGGATCAAGCCGAGTGGCAAGACCCGGCCTCCGGCTACCTGCGACGCAACATTTCTCCGCCGAGTGTTCCGCAGCCGATGCAGATCACGGAAGTGAGGTTTCCTCCGGGTCAGCGGGTGGCATTCGAAGCGAGTGCGCGGGAGGTCCGCATCTACCAGCAGATCTGGGTGTTGGAGGGGACGATCGAAATCACGGCGGGCAATGAATGCGTCCGCTTGCGCGAAGGGGACTGCTTTGCGATGCAACATGAAGGTTGCACGATGTTCCACAACCCCACACGAAAGACCACGCGGTATGCCGTGGTCGTCGCGACCGAACCTCGGAAGAAACGGTGAGCCGATCAGGAGCACGAGCCATGAAACCGACTTGGTCCTTGAGACGATTGAGTACTGTCGATGATTCGCAAATCGACGCGCTGGCCGATGTCTTGATCGACTGCGTTGAAGGGGGAGCGTCGGCCAGCTTCATGCTTCCACTGACTCGCGACCGCGCGTTGGCGTTCTGGCGTCACGTCGCAAAAGGAGTGGCAGCCGGCGAGCGTGCTCTGCTGGTTGCCGAAGACGAGCAAGGCATCTGTGGGACCGTGCAACTGATTTTTGACTTGCCGGAGAATCAACCGCACCGAGCCGATCTGGCCAAGATGCTGGTCCATCGCCGCGCTCGCCGTCAGGGTCTTGGGGCCGCGTTGATGCGCGCGGCGGAAGAATCAGCTCGACAGTGCGGCAAGACACTGCTGGTGCTCGACGCCGTGACCGATGGCGACGCCGCTCGGCTTTACGAGCGACTGGGGTGGGTCCGCGTGGGGGACGTCCCCAACTTTGCCTTGATGCCGCGCGGGGAACCTTGCAGCACGACCTACTACTACCGAAACCTGGAGCCGCCTGTCGTTGCCGCGCGTTCGGGCATGAGTTCGTCGGCGAAGGAAGCGGCCGTCGAGTTTCACATCCGCGAAGCGACGGAGGCCGACCTGCCGGCAATCGTCGACATCTACAACCAGTCCATCCCGGCTGGCTGGTCGACGGCGGACACCAAACCGATCACCGTTGCTGACCGTGTCGAATGGTTTCGGAAGTTCGATCCGTCCAAGCGGCCGATCTGGGTGGCCGAGGTGGACGGTCAGGTCGTGGCCACAAGCTACCTCTCGTCGTTTTACGGCGGCCGCCCGGCCTATGACGCGACCGCTGAGGCGAGCATTTACGTTGCGACGGCCTACCACCGCCGCGGCATCGGCCGGCGTTTCAAACAATGGGTCATCGAGCAATGCCCGCGACTTGGCGTGACGACGCTGCTCAGCATGCACTTCGACCACAACGAGGGGACACGTCGGATCAACGAGAGCCTCGGGTTCGAGCAATTGGGGCACCTCACGGAGATCGCGATGGTTCAGGGGCAAAAGCGAGGATTGGTCATCTGGGGTCTCCGCATCCCCGCCAAGAAAGGTTGATCGTCCCATGTCCGAACACAAAGCCACGATTTGCTGGACTCGCACGAGTCCCGACTTCCTCAAGGGCAAGTATTCGCGCGAGCACACTTGGTCTTTCGATGGGGGCGTGACCGTGCCTGCGTCTCCGTCACCAGCGGTTGTGCCTGCGCCCTACTCAAACGCGGCACACGTTGACCCGGAGGAGGCGTTCGTCGCAGCAATTTCGAGCTGTCACATGCTGACCTATCTATACTTGGCCTCCCAGCAGGGCATTCAAGTCGATCGCTACCACGACGAGGCCATTGGCGTGATGACCAAAAACGAGCAGGGCATTCCTTGGGTCAGTTTGGTGACGCTGCATCCGAAGATCGCCTACAGCGGTGACCAGTTGCCGACGGCAGCGGACGAGAAGCAGCTTCACCTTAGCGCTCACGAGCAGTGCTTCATCGCCAACTCCATCAAGACCGAAGTGAGAGTTGGCGGGCGCGAACCTTGACGTCGCTCAACTTCTCAGCACCGATTGCAAGCATCACACGTTTCGAACCATTTTCCGCATCGAGGCACCATGTACATCCCGCCGAGCTTTCTTGAAACCGATCCAGCCAAGCTGCATGACTTCATGGAGCAGCACAGCTTCGCGACGCTGATTTCGTCCCATGAGGGGGAGCCGATCGCGAGTCATTTGCCGTTGCTGCTTGATCGCGAGGCCGGGCCACATGGGCGGTTGATCGGCCACATGGCGCGAGCCAACTCGCACTGGCAGACGGCGGGCAATCAGCGAGCGCTGGCGATCTATCACGGGCCGCACGCTTACGTTTCTCCGGGATGGATCGAGGCTCAGAATGTCGTGCCGACCTGGAACTACGTCACGGTTCACGCCTACGGCACGCCTACGGCACGCTGCGGCTGATCGAAGACCGCGACCGTCTGCGCGACATTCTGCAACGCACGGTCAGTCGGTACGAATCGAATCGGGAGCAACCTTGGTCGATGGCCGCACCCGATGCGGACTTCATCGAGAAGTTGCTCGGCGCGATCGTTGGGTTTGAGATCGATGTCGATCGGCTCGAAGGGAAATGGAAGCTGAACCAAAACCATCCGCTCGAACGCCGCGAGCAGATCATGCACGGCCTGCGCGAAACCGGCCGGCACGACGAACTGCAAATCGCCGAACTGATGAACGCGACTCGATGAGGGCTTGGTGATGGACTCGTTCCTGAAATCAACGGACGTCATTGACTGGAAACATCCCGACATCCTGGCGCGGGCGCGGTCTCTGGCGATCGGTTGTGATGATCAGCCGGCGATTGCTCGGCGGTGCTTTGAATGGGTGCGCGATGAGATCAAACATTCGCACGATCATGGTCTGCAACCGGTGACTTGCTCCGCGTCCGAAGTGCTCCGAGTCGGCAGCGGGTTCTGTTACGCGAAGAGTCATCTCCTGGCCGCGTTGTTGCGGGCCAACGGGATTCCGGCGGCGCTCTGTTATCAGCGACTCAGTTGCAACGACGAAGGGACGGTGTTTTGCCTGCACGGTTTGAACGCGGTTCATTTGCCGGAATTCGGTTGGTATCGCATCGACGCTCGCGGCAACCGAGCCGACTTGGATGCTCAATTCATTCCGCCGCTGGAACGGCTGGCGTTTCGACCCAGCGTGCCCGGTGAAGGGGATGTTCCCGGCCTATTCGCCGAACCGCTGCCGGCCGTTGTTGCCGCGCTCAGATCGCATTCGACTGCCGCCGAACTCTCGGAACGTTTGCCCGACGCGGACCTCGCGACGATGAAGGCCATGCTCACGTCCGAGACCAGACCGGCAACGGTCGGTGATGCGGACACGCTCGCCTTGTTGGCGGCGGCGGTCTTTCGAGATGCGTACCGCTCGGCGTTCGATTCGGATCAGCAGGTCGAAGACTTCATCGCGACGAACTTCACGCCGTCAGTCATTAGGGCAGAACTGGGAGCGGGTCACGCTTGGTATTCGATCGGACTTGTCGACGGTGTCGCGGCGGGTTTCATCAAGCTGGAACGGTCGCCGCCGCCGGAGTGTGTCGGATGTCTGCCGGCGATCGAACGGTCGAAGCTGTATGTGCTCCGGCCGTTTCATGGTTGCGGCATCGCCAATGTGTTGATGGAACGCGGTCTCGAACATGCCAGCCGCAGTGGAGCGTCGCAAGTGTGGCTGTGCGTCTGGGAGCGGAACGCGCGGGCGGCGGCGTTCTATCGGCGTTGGGGTTTCGCGTCCGTCGGCGATCTGTCTTTCCTGTGGAGCGGCGTGACGTTTCGTGATTTCGTGATGACTCGCCGAATCACACCGCAGGCAACGACTCAACCGCGAAGAAAGGTCGATGTCCCGTTCGCCGACGATGCCGAGATCGCGATGCTCGTCGAGCAGTTTGAAGCGGCGACTTGGCCGTATGAACGATGGACTCATCGAGCACACTTGGCCGTCGGGCTGACCTACGCTCGCACGATGCCGCTCGACGCCGCGTTGAGTCGCCTGCGAAAACACATCAACCACTACAACCAATCGTGCGGCGACCCAATCGGCTACAACGAAACCGTGACGATCCTGTTCCTCCGCAAGATCGCCTCGGCCTTCTGCGAGCCACACGATCCGCGACCGCTGCATGTCATTGTCGAGGAACTGGCCCGCTGCTGCTCGGTCGATTGGCTTTACGAGTTCTATTCGAAGGACCGCATCTGGTCGGCAGCGGCGAAGGCAACATGGCTTGAACCGGATCGCAAGCCGCTGGATTTCTGAGAGTCACCGTGAATCATGCCACAAGAAAACTACACCGCGGGTTACCATGAACGACGCGAGGGAAACTGAAACTCATGCCGATCCAAATTCGCCGAACATCTCCATGGGAGCAAAACGGCTCGTGCTATCGACGGCGGCCACGAACCACGAGGCTTGCGCGTTGTACGAGTCCTCCGGCTATAAACCGGATGACGTTTTCCTCGTTTACAAGTTGGAGCTGTAGCACCAAAATCCTAAGGACAAATCTGGAAGTCAGACGCATTTATGGCAGACATTCTAATGTCACCGACCCGTGATCGGTGACGATCGGCAGCAGCGAGGATAACCCAATGGAAATGCACATTCGGGATGCGACCGAAGCGGATCTCCCCGCGATTGTGGAGATCTACAACCAATCGATTCCGGCCGGCTGGTCCACGGCCGACACCCAACCCATCACGGTGGGCGAGCGTGTCGAGTGGTTCCGCAAATTCGATCCCGCCAAGCGGCCGATCTGGGTGGTGGAAGTGGACGGCCAGGTGGTCGCCACGGCTTACCTTTCCTCGTTCTACGCCGGACGTCCGGCTTACGATGCCACCGCCGAGGTCAGTCAATACATCACCACGGCATATCATCGCCAAGGCATCGGCCGACGGCTCAAGCAGTGGGTGATCGAGCAATGCCCACGGCTGGGAGTGACGACGCTCCTGAGCATGCACTTCGACCACAACGAGGCTACTCGGCGGATCAACGAGAGCTTGGGCTTCGAGCAACTGGGCCACCTCACGGAGATCGCGGTGGTTCAGGGACACAAGCGCGGGTTGGTCATCTCCGCCCTTCGCATTCCGGCGACGAACGCCTGATCGTGCCATGTCCAAACATGAAGCCACAATTCCTTCGACTCGTACGAGTCCCGACTTACTCCTTTGAGCATCGTAAATGTCAAACTGGAACGCAGAGCACTATTTGAAATATGGCGATGAGCGGACTCGCCCCGCAGCAGACTTGGCGGCCCGCATCAGAATGGACCGGCCCGCCGTGATTGCCGATCTGGGTTGCGGACCGGGGAACAGTACTCGGATCCTCCGCGACCGTTGGCCGCAGTCCGAGATCATCGGGATCGACAACTCACCGCAGATGATCGAGGCCGCGCAGCGTGCTTATCCAGATCAGAAATGGTTGCTCGCCGACGTGTCGCAATGGACGTCATCCGGTCCCGTTGACCTCCTGTATTCCAATGCCGCGTTGCAATGGCTCCCCGACCACGGCGTGCTGATGCCTCGGTTGTTCGGAATGGTGGCGGCAGGTGGCGCGCTGGCCTTTCAAATTCCGAGCAGCACCTATGCCGCCGTCCGCACACTCATTCACGACATCTCACATCGCCCGGCATGGTCCGAGCGAATGCACGCTCCTCGAAACGCGCTGACGATGGAGTGCCCTGCTTTCTATTACGACGCTCTCGTAAAGATCGCGACGAACATGGACATCTGGGAAACCGAATACAGCCACGTCCTGGAATCCGCCGCCGCCATCGTGGACTGGATCTCCAGCACGGGACTCCGACCGTTCCTGGCGGCTCTGGAGACCGACGCCGAACGAAATGAGTTCACCTCAGAACTGCATCAGCGTGTCCGTGACGCCTACCAAATTCGCACCGACGGCAAAGTCCTGTTTCCATTTCGACGGACGTTTGTCATCGCCTATCGCTAGTTGCGTCCTGGCGGTTTCACGTCTAAAACGCAATCGCGAGAATCGCGTCTGTACAACATCCTGTTCGTCGGCAGAAACGGCTATTGCACCTGTTGCAACATTCGTTACCTCACGCCACGGAGTTGCCCAAATGGCACGATCAAATACCGCGACAATCGAGGCCGCCAACTTGGCGCTCATCGTCAATGGAGACCTCGCGGTGATTGGTGACTACTTTACAACTGACTATGTCGCCCATTTCACCGAGCAAGACATTGCCGGTGGTCACAACGTGGTTAGGAAAATCGTCAACACCTATCGGCGAGCCTTTTCGGAGATTCAAGTTGACGTCGAAATCTTGGTCAAAGCCAAGAATCGGGTTGCGTGGCAAAGAACATTGAGGGCCACACACAAAGGTGCCTTCAAAGGCTTCCCTGCCACAGGACTCCCAATCGTGTGGCGCGACATGATTACAACCGAATTCCGCGATGGACTGATTGCGGAAGACTGGGTGGTCACCGATTTAGCGGAAAAACTGTTGCTTGCAAGAAAGCGATGATGGGAAGCGTCGCGGTTGCACTTCGGAAGTCTTCTTGAACCAAACTGACCCACTATCCCACTGCGGTCACGAACAAGAAGGCACAGGCTCTCGACGAGCAGGACGGGTGTCGGCGGGACACGGCGTTCCTTCACGACGAGTACGAGTTACCGAGGGGCGGTGAGTGATGCAGCAGTCTGAATACATGGCGATGATGCAGGGTGACGACGGCACGCTGGGCAGCACCGAGTTGATCGCAGCCTACGAGCAGGGAATTGACGACCTGCGATCCGCCGTGGCGGGCATGACCCCCGAGCAGGTGCTCGCCCGACCCGTACCGGGAAAGTGGAGCACCGTGGAGTGCGTCGGCCACCTCGCCGACACCGAGATCTTCTTCACCGACCGTATCGTGCGGACGATTGCGATGGACCGCCCGCTCCTGATGAGTGCGGACGAGAACCTCTACATCGAGCGGCTCGGCTACCAGTCCTTCGACCTCGACGAGCAACTGGCCCTGTTCACGGCCCTGCGTCGTCATGCTGTTCGGATATTGCGGATGCAGCCGCCCGAGGCGTGGTCACGCACGCCGTCCACAGCGAATCGGGACTCCTCACCTTGCGGCAACTGGTGTTGCAGGCCGTGCGGCACCTGCGGCACCACCTGCCGTTCCTCGCCGAAAAGCGGGCGGCGTTGGGCGGGGGCCAGCCATGAGCATGACCCCCGAACAAGTCGCCGTCTTTCAAGACCTTTACGGAAACCTGTGGGATCTGATTCAACCCAAAACCTGAGTTCGTCAGCGCGGTGGAGTGACTCGAATGCAGTTCGCGAAGTATCAAGCTTTGGGAAATGATTACTTGGTCGTCGAACGAAACGACTTTGGAGAGCGGCTTTCACCCTCGGCGGTTCGTCGAATTTGCGATCGCCATTTCGGAATCGGTTCTGACGGCATCCTGGTCCGCGAGCCGAGTTCTGATCCGACCCAATTCCAGTTGCGAATCTTGAACCCGGATGGAAGCGAAGCCGAGAAGAGTGGCAACGGCCTGCGGATCTTTGCGCGCTACCTGTGGGATCGACGGCTCGTGAGCGACGCGCCGTTCAAAGTGGTGACTCCGGGCGGTGCGGTCCTTTGCCAGGTCAAGGAGCAAGGCCGTTCGGTAACAGTCGAGATGGGCCAAGTCCGCTTTCACAGCCGCGACATTCCGGTACACGGCCCGCCGCGCGAGGTGATTCGCGAAACGATCGAGGTCGCTGGACAGACTTTGGAATTCACCGCCGCGACGATTGGCAATCCGCATTGCGTGATCCTTCGTCCGCAGGTCTCGCAGGCGGAGGCGAGTTCGCTGGGACCGCTCATCGAAACTGACGGCCGTTTCCCGAATCGGACCAACGTGCAGTTCATGCAGGTGCTGGATCGCAGCAACATCCGCATCGAAATCTGGGAGCGAGGAGCCGGCTACACGCTCGCGTCCGGCAGCAGCAGTTGCGCATCGGCCGCGGTCGCCAAACGGCTTGGACTGTGCGACTCGGCAATCACCGTTCACATGCCGGGCGGAACATTGGCGATTGAAGTCGATGACAACTTCTTTGTCCGCATGACTGGCCCGGTCGGAAAAGTGGCCGAAGGCAGTTTGAGCTACGAACTCTTGGAGCCGTGACGATGAAAACATGCGGTCATGTGTTATCGAACCTCGGCGGTCGAAAACCCGTTAGCTGGCAACAGCGTTCGGGCATTGGCACTGCCTCCGCGAAACTTTCGCATCATGAAAACTTTTTGCCGTGTTTCGACGTCTAATGTGGCGCAATTCGCTGCCATCGGACGCTCACAAGGAACCAAGACATGATTCGACAAAGCCTGCGAGTCGCGGCGTGCGCTGCTGCAATTCTCGCCAGTTGTTGCTTCACCAATGCCGACGATGAACGGCCAGCAAAAGATTCCGACAACAAACCCGACATCCCGGCGGTAGATGGTCAGCGCCCAAAAGCAGCCCATGCAGAGGCCACCAGTTCCGGATTGCAGATTTCCCTGAAAGTCGCCCAGACGACCTGGAAATACGACGACAAGATTGACCTCGTTTGTACCTACCGCAATGTCTCTTCTGACCCGATCCGCGTTCCGTCGTGGGGGACGGCGTCGGAATTCGTCAAATCGGGTTTTGGCGGATTGGAATTTGTCGATGCGAATGAAAAAGTCCTCACTTGTTACATGGGGACCGGGTTCCCATTCGTTGACGCGCCGTCCGCCGTCCCTGCGTTCGTCGAGATCCCCGCTGGTCAGTCCGAGCATTTCATCATGACCATCCAGCGAGATCCGACCGGGCGTTCCTTGGCCGTGCCCGGATCGGCCGTCTCGCTGTCTTGGAATCTGCCCGCTGACCATTCGGAACTTCGCGTGCGTGCTTTCGTGGATACCACGCGGCGGCAGCGGTTGCTGTGGCAACAAGAAGTGGGAGAAGGCGTGCGGAAAATCTGGCGAGGCAACCTGCGAACTGAACTCATCAAAATCGAAGTCGACACACAACCTCGAAACGTCGCGGCCATTGATGTGAGGTTATCGACGACGAACGAACGCAAATTGATCTACAAGCCCGGTGAGCCCATCAACATCGAAGTGGCCAAAACCAACACCAGCAGGCGGGATCAGCCAATTTGGCATTGCGGTTTCTGGCCCAATCACGAACTGACGGTTCTCTACACCGACGGGACAAAAGTTCCGCTGACCGATGTCGGGCGTCAATGTGCCCGTGCCTTTGATCCTGATGCGCCGCGCGACAAGAACGTTTCCATCGAGCTAAAGTACCGTCAGGTTGATACCGAAGGGCCTTTCGATTTGACGAAGTACTTGGAACTTCAACCAGGCCGCGCATTTGTCGTTCGTTGTCGCTACAGGCACGAGTCAAGATCGCGTCAGGGGGCAAACTACTTGTGGAGCAACGACCTGCTTCTCAGAGTCGAACCGACGGAAAAGGCAGCCGAGCAATCCGACACCGAGCGTCGTGCCTCAACCGACAGAGACGAGCAGCGCCCGATGGAACTCGGGTCTGACAAGGCATTGATCGAAATCATGCCTGACGATCAGCGGGCTCCGCGTCTTCATGCCATCGGATCGATCGAGGAAGTCGACGCCAATCTGGCAAAGGAAGTCATCTCTCTGCACGAAAAGGACACGAAGACTCGCGGGAACTACGGCACGAAGTTGGCGAGAGACATCTTCCTTCTCCATGAGAGTGGCAAGATCAAACCAGGTTGTCGTGCCCTGATCGGTCGAATCGATGGAGAGGTGATGTTCCGAAACGGATTCCAATGCCTTTCCTATAGCCGGAAGGATCAGGACATCGAAATCGAAGTCGCGCATTTTACCATGTTGGGCGGTCAGCCTGCGGCGGCATACATTTACGTTCCGCTACCGGAACTTCCTCCGGGGCGCTATTCCGTCTCGATGAACTTCATATCCGCCTGGCGATTTCAAATTGACGGCGAGGTCCGGATTGTCGAACAGCAAAGGCCCTCACTTTGTTCGTCCATGGCTTGTACGTTCGAAGTGCCAGCCCGAAAAGCGGTGGCGACTGATCCGAGCCAGAGCAAATCTAGTGGCCGAAAGAAAACTGAGTAACAAAGTCTTGGAGCCGTGATAGTGCCCGCGTTCACCCAAAGCGATGACCTCAACCTACATACGTTTTAGAGTTTTGATCATGGATCGCCGCCGTGCATCAGTGACAGTTCTCCGTGCAATCGCTCTGCTCGCGACCGCATGCGTCCATCAGTCATTTGGCCACGCACCGGAAGCCGAAACTCCCGCCCAGAGACAACTGACGGAGGTCGTGGAGCTTCCTCACCAAACACTGGCCTTCAAGCCCACACGGGATGACATCACCGTCGGGTGCGCGATCGTTTCGCTGTTTCAGTCGGATTTGGGCAAAGCACTTCCGCTCGAATCGATCCGCGTCAACGGTGTCCAGCCAAAGTCCGCGAGGCTCTATTTGAAGCGGGTTGGCAAGAACCGGTTTGAATTGCCTGCTGTGAAGATAGAGTTTTCCAGCAAAGAGTTGGGCGGGCCGCTCTATTTGAATATCAAAGTTTGGTTCAACGAACTCACGAACCAATACGATTCGCCCTTCTACGAGCGCGTCCCCGATCGCTATGCACTGCTTTCGTACTGCACGAAAGAGGACGATGATCCGTCCAAGGTCAATGCTCGATTGGGTGCGAATCGGGTGGCGTCGCTCAAGGAATTTCGGGAGAGACTCGGTAAGCCGTTCGTCATCCAATTGAATCAACAACCGCTCAGAGAGGAATGGGGCCGTTGGCCGATGATCAACAATGCCGCCCGGAAACTCAGCGATGCCGACCTCAAAGCCATCGAGCAATCGGTTCGCGACCGTGGCGAGAAGTACGTGATCAACATTTCTGCGCAAGACCGAGACCATGCCGTCGTCGGCGTGGGCGACCACGACCTCTTTGAAGGCACGCGAGTTTACGAACTTGCACGCACGGACGGGACTTGGCACATCGAAAAGGTTGAGGACCGTCAATGATGGAACCAATAGCATCGCACGGCACCTTGGGTGTTCGATTAAAAGTCCAATCAGTCTGGGAACTTGCACATGAGAAACCGCGATCTGTGTCGCTCCAAATCGCCGAAGCCGAAACCGACATGCTGATCGGCGATCTCGGCTTGTTCTTGGATGCGGATCTGACGAAGGGCGAGATTGGCTTTACCCTGAGCTCCGGAGCGCAGGGCAGCGGACACGCAACCAGGGCCACGCAGGCCGCGATCGAACTCATCTTCGCCAGCAGCCCGGCGAGCGAGGTTCGGGCCGTCACCGACGCTCGAAACGAAAGCTCCGTGAGAGTCCTTGAGCGAGCGGGCTTTCACCAAGCCGGAGAGCAGCAGGCGATCTTCAAGGGCGAGGCTTGTATCGAACTGGTCTATGTCTACCGCCGTAGGGTCGCTCTATGAGACAATCGGATGAGAATGTCGTCCACGACGCCCGTTCTCATCGTCCTCAAGCAGCGGAGTGAGTTGAAGTCGCTGCGCGACACGATTCTGCAACGAATGACATCGCTGACCAATCGGCGGAAATGCCTCACATGATCGATCAACCCGAAATTACGCGCTGGACGGCGCTCGACGAGACTCCTTCTCCAAGTGCATTCATCGAGTACCTCAATGCGGTCAGCTCACTGACTGCCATTCAACGGATCAAACAGCAGACGTTCGATCGGTTGCAGGCAGGCGAGGGAGATCATTTGCTCGATGTCGGCTGTGACGCAGGCGACGACGTGCGTGCCCTTGCGCAGCGCGTGGGAAAGACCGGGCGGGTCGTCGGCTTTGAGGTGAGCGCAACCATGATTGAAGAGGCCCGTCGGCGCTCTTCCGGACTGAACCTGCCGATCGAGTTTTGCCTTGGTGATGCCGATCGCCTGGATTTCCCGAATGAGACATTTACTGGCTGCCGGATCGATCGCGTTCTCGTTCATTTGGATGACCCGCTGCGAACGCTTTCGGAAATGGTCCGCGTGTTGCGTCCCGGCGGGAGGCTCGTCGCGTTTGATTTCGATTGGGAAACGCTCATCGTGGACGCCCCGGATCGTGCGCTCACGCGCAGGCTGCTGAACTTCTTCTGCGACCAAGGCCCCAGCCGTTGGATCGGTCGTCAGTTGCGGGGCCTGTGCTCTTTACTGGCATTGACCGAGATCGACGTGGCCGCGGCAACGCTTGAGTTTGTCGATTACACTCAAGCGAATCGGGTTCTGATGTTTGAAGCGACTGCGAAGCAGGCGGTCGCGGCGGGGTTGGCGACTGAGGCGGAAGCCGAGAGATGGCTTCATGGCCTCGAACAATCTCATGCTGAGGGACGTTTTTTTGCCGCGCTAACGGGCTTCTGTGTCAGCGGAAGAAAGCCCGTCGCGAGTGCCCAGCCGAGCAGCTTCGGAGAACATCGTCACGATCAACGTACGAAATCAATGCAATCACCCAACGCCATCTCCATCGTCTCGTATGACGCTCGCTACCAGAGCGACTTTAAGAGGCTCAATGAAGCTTGGATCAGAGAGTATTTCGAGATGGAGGAAACAGACCACAAGGCGCTGGATCATCCCGAACAGTACATCATTGCTTCTGGCGGCGAGATCTTGTTTGCCATCGAACGCGACACTGTCGTCGGCACCTGCGCATTGATCAGGACCGACAGCGGCCCGTTTGATTTCGAGTTGGCAAAGATGGCGGTCGATCCGAGGTTTCGCGGACGAGGAATCGGACAACAACTGGGTGCGGCGATCATCGAACGGGCACGAAGACTCGGTGCTAAAACCATCTTCCTCGAAAGCAACACGATTCTGGCTCCGGCGATCAGCCTTTATCGAAAGCTCGGTTTTGTGGAAACCGAGCGCCAGCCAACGCCCTACGCGCGCGGAAACATCCACATGGTTCTGGACCTTCGGTCAAAGGATGCAGAATGATCACATGCTCTCTTCGTTACCTCATTGATCCCTTCAAGCTCAAAGAGTTCGAGCATTACGCCAAGCTGTGGATACCGCTTGTGGAGAAATACGGCGGCAAACATCACGGGTACTTCATGCCGCATGAGGGAGCAAATAACATTGCTCTGGCGTTGTTCTCTTTTCCCAGCCTCGCGGATTATGAGCGCTACCGAGCAATGGCGGCAGAAGACCCTGAATGTCAGGCGGCAATGAACTACTGGGCGGAGACCAAATGTTTTTTGAGCTACGAGCGAACCTTTATGCGTCCCGTGTTTCAATAGGGCTGTATTGCAGGCGAATCGGAGTGTTTCCGAGTGCTTCCCAATTCGGAACCGAGGTCCGCGGGAGCGAGCGATGGAGGAAGTTATGACTCATTTCCGAATTGCATTGGCGAATGTTTGTTGAAAGGCGCGGCATGTTCAGGCCCCGAAGAATCGAAAGTCGTCCAGCGTGGTCTGATCCTGACGGGATCAAGGTCTATACGATCTCGGCTCGGAATGAAGTTGTTGATCAGGCTCCGTACTTCAAGCGACTGGAGGAAGTCAAAAGTCTCAAGCCAGTCGCGTGGGCATCGACACCCGCCTTCGTGGTGTTTCATGACGGCGCGAGTTGCCCTTACTTGGTGCTGGGTTGGTGGGGCAACGACAACGAACTGTTCACGTCCGTCTCGGTCAACACAGAATCCGGTTGGGTCGAGGACGGGTCTCGCTATTCATTCTGCGTCTATGACCTGGAAGTGTTTTGGCAGGAACGCAACTTCTTCATTCAGTTCATCGATTGTCCGCTGCCCGACCTGGATCGCTACCGGGCGGCAAGGCTGTCGGCGGATGTCTTCCTCGTTCCGCCTCCTCCAATCGAATGAACAGAATCGACCGGTGGCACGCTCTTTCACCAGCCGTCGCAGTGCCGCTGGGATCCCGCTCATCACCGCTTCGTCCTCGTTGGTCCCAACCGTTCCGCTCGCAATCGCAGCAGCGTCAGAAACTCCGCGAGGTTCACCAACCCTTCCGCTTCCAACCGTTCCGCCGCCGTCAGCCGGCGACCGGAGTCTTGCTTATCGAGCAGTTGTTGCAACCGAGCATTGACTCCGGGAGGCAACCGAAACTCCGCCAGATCATTCGGCATGTGGACTTCGATGGCGACGGTTTGCGGCATGGCGAATCTTCCTTCTCGAACGGTCAAGCAATGACGGGTGTGATTCTACGTCACCCGTTCGATGAACGCGACGCCACAATCGAGGTCTTTGCGACTGCGAACAAAGGGGTGCGAACAAACGGGACAGGTCCAATAACGGCGACAGGGAACAAAATGGCGACTAATGGACCTGTCCCCTTTTCGTTCTCAACCGTGGGTGGAAAGCCACGGCGACCTTCGGCGGTCGCTCTGCGACCAAGCACAAGAACCAAAGAGTCGCCGGAGGGAACCCGATGGGCCACCTGCGCAGAGCGATGCGTACGCCGCGCTACTTCTGCTTTCGGAGACTGAAACTATTAAAACCGCCTTGCCCTCGAAACTCGTCGCCTTTTTGTGCCGCTTCATAGCCGGCGTTGATGTATGACTCTTTTTGCCGACTGAAATAAAGCAGTTTAGCCCTTGGAACTCGAAACTCGTCCCACGGGCTAAACTGGCCATAGAACGCGACTGAATACGTCAACCACTTTTTCCCATCATTCAACAAAGTCCACGGTTCACCGTCTGTCCATTTGAGTTCTCCGGGCACGATAAACTGCACCGTCTCCCCACCAAACGCAGAGCTCTCGGTCCATTTTGTCGGTTCAAACTTAACGTCCAAATGTGCGACAAATTCAAATTTCTTCCCATTGACTGAACCGCTGAGTACGGCACCTTTCTCAAAAAATGTGCGTAGCCATTCCGTCTCTTCTTCAATCTTCCTAGTGCGTTCAGCTTTCTCTCGGACAATCCGCTCTGCCTCAGCCTTAACGCGTTCTCTTTCCGCTTTTATTCTTTTCTGTTCAGCCTCACGAGCAGCCTGACGTGCTTCTTCATTGAAGCGAGCAAACGCCTCAGCGTTCAAGTAAAGGCCACCGGGCTTGCCCGACTTAACTTCCCGAATACCATCGGGTTCGACGGCGTAGTAGTGAACCAAGCTGTTGCCGAAATTGTTGATGACGATACGAAGCTTATCTCCTTGTTTGGAGTACTCAGCCACGAATGTTTGGCCTGATTCTTCAATCTCGCATTGTGTAGCAGTGACGAGCGAGATGCTGTATCCGCTCGGCGGATTCGTAAAGACTTGGCGTTGAAACGAATTTACGTTTGGCAAGTCGGATTTGATTCGAGTCGCTGCTTTGTTTTGTCCTCGGGCATCGGGCTGATCTCGCTTCGATTTGGCTGAAGCTCCCCGTGCCTCGTCTACCTCGCGCTGATTGCCGTCTCCAAGTTGATGGTCCGCCCACCAAGTCTTGAGTTGATCGCCGAAAAAGAAAAGGCCGATCCCACCACAACCAAAAATGAACATCGCGATACTCACGGCATTCCGCGACCGCGGCGTTGAATCCATGTTCTTGTCTCCGAAATCATCCGTGATATTTCTCCGAGCGTTTTAATCTCGCAGATTCGCTGACCGGTCAAATTGCTTTCGGGTGAACTGGTCATACCCGCGAAACCGCAGCGTTCCATTGGCTTCGGCGCGTTGGATTAAGTCGAGTACCTCTACCCATCGAGTCACGCGAACGTCATCGACGGATTGGATGACTTCACCGCCAATAAAACCAGCGGCATGTGCGGGGAATCCTTGTGTCACACGTCTAACGAGCACTCCGTCGCCCCAATCTGTGCCTTCAATCCCCAACCGAATTCGAAATCCTTGAGGTGCGGTTGATGGTCCACCGGGTGGCTGTGTTCCGGGAGGTTTCTCACTAATTCCAGGACGCACTCGTGGCAATACAGGTGCCCCATCGGGCAAGTCGAAGAAATGCGGCTTCTGAGGAGCTGTAACGCCAAATTCGTTTGCAGCAGGATCAATCGCTTTCAACAAACCGTTTTCGTAAAAGGCGAACCAAGATACGACGGCATTGCCTCCGCGTGTTTGCATGATGTCTTCGACTCTTTTCTGTGTCAGAGAATTGAAGAACGCCGTTGTAAAAACGCCTCCCTTATCACGCCGCGCCCATGCAAGCTGGCCGATTTGGCTCGCCGTGATATCCGCAGTTCCTTTTGACCTCAGAAGAAGCTGTGATAGGACACGAGCGTCCTCCATTGTTGGCTCATTACCCGTACTCAAAACGGGCTTGTCATCTTGCGAAAGTCTGTATCGAGCGTCGGGGACGATTGAGGCACAACAATCTGTCAACAAAACATTCAGTCGCGCACCTTTGGCCTTCATCGCGCGAAGGACTGCCTCTCGGCAGACAGTGTCATGCTTCCCGTTCATTCGGTGTTGCCCACAACCGCTACAGGAACCGTGGCCAAAATAGTAAAACAACAAGACGTCATCCCGATTGACATTGAGCGACTGGTAATGCGCTAGAACTTGATTCGCCGTAACTTCCTTCCCTGTGAACTTCGTGATTTCCAGCTTCGCCTTGGGAATCGCGGACTCCAACAGAAAGGTCATCATTGCTTCGTTTGCCGCCAGAGATTGTTCTCCAAGATCGCTGTCGGTATCCAGGACGAGCAGTGCATGAACTTTACGCGCTTCGTCAAAGGTCACTTGTGCGAACAAGCGCGTTGAATTGAGCACCACCACCAACGCGACGATCAACGCAAGACAACGGGGCAACGTCTTCATCAGGGATTTGTTCATTGGTTTTCCTCCGAGTGCCGAGGGTGCGTTCGGGCGGCGATCACCGACCGTTTTGGAACGCACCAGCGGTCAAACACTGGTCAGCAAAACCCACGTCGTCAGCCCGCAGCTGCGACGGAATAACCTTCGGGAATCATTCCTGAAGAGGTAACTCTCCATCATACATCAGCGGTCGCGAAAACCGTCTGAGTGCTGTCTTCGTCCATGCCTTAGCGATCGTTGTGCGGCAGGAGGTCTAACGCTCGGCAACAAAGACTTCAAGCATCTTCGTCCCATCTGCCGCTCGGCAGGTAGGCACGCACATGTGGTGATGTTTCATCACCTGGCAGCAAGATCCGTCCGCTGCCGACGACGAGCGATAGCGCGACTCGTCGTTGCCCCGAAATCGGTCGATTGCTCCGCAGAGCCGAACTATCGTCGGAATCCCGGTTTTGTTTCTGACGGCTTGAAGCGCGGCGGGGTTGACGTCTGGGACAACCTACTCCGATCCGGCTGGGACTGTCCGGAAGAAGGGACACTCATTTCAGGCGTGATTGCACCCATGCCGTCGTCGCCAAAGAACACCATCGGACGAAGCGCTTGCCGATAGCCGATCACATCATTTGCGTTAGAGATCCTGTAATAGTCCGCCGAATGAGCGAATCCTAAAAGCGGTGACACATCAACTGGCTGCACAATCTTGGTTGCGTGATTTTCGAGTTGCGCCACATCTCCGCCTTGAAAATGGCTTCGCCCCAACGCTTCATGTGCCCAAGGGAGGCGGATCGAGTAGAGCAACAGGGGAAAGTCCTGTGGGTTATAGACGTTGAGCAGACGTTCGGAGCGCGGCAATGCGAGGGAATAACGCTGATCTGGGTTAAGCCAGTGATGGTCCACCGCAGCCGCAAGCAGCACAACGCGATATCTCGACCGGCACTCGAATGGTGTGCCGTCTCGACATTGATGACCGACAGCACCATGTAAATCGGGAAAGTAGTATTTCCTGGTTTCATCAAGTCCGACTTGATGGAGGGCCGACAACACGACGCGAGCGCCGTAACTGTGCCCGATCAAGCAGACCTTTCGACCCTGTGGGAGCGATTCCAGAAATGACGCCAAAATGTGGCGTCCCTGATGCGAACTTTGCGTTCCGGTCATTGTTGGGATCGGACATGCGACAGCACTGGGCCACGAGAAGTACACAATGTTGAGGCCACCGATCGTGGAACAAGGCGGATCGCATTCCAGCCGTCGCAATGCGCCGCTGAAGTCTGGCGCGTCCCTCACAACATGCGGAAAACGATAAAGAGCACCATGCACAACAACGCAGATTGGCGCTGAATTGCTTCCAATGTCGTTGATAACGTCGCCGAGACAGCAACGCCTTCGTCGAGGGTCCATGCTGTATTGGCCGGAACACTGCCAATACTCACAATCTTCGAGTTGCTTTTGAGTTGCTTCGGGGAAAGCTGTTCCAGCTTTGATGATCCAGTGACCGATCGGAAACTTGGCATGGGTCACGATCGTTTGCGGGACCGTCGGCTGTCTGAAGGTCGGCTGAGCCTGCGCGACGCCCGGCTGGAATGCGAGAACGCTCAAGATTCCAGCCGCCAGAATGTGGCGGGAAATAAAAGGAAGTCCAAACATGTGCGTCATGGCAGCCGGCAGTACTCAAAAGCGCGCTTCGGAACTCCTTTTTACACGCTCCCAACGAAGAGGCATTCGGGAATGCGGCATTGGCATGCCGGAAAACATTCGCAATACACATAGCTCACATTCACAATCGGTCAAATTCTCCGCCTCTGGAACGGCAAGGTTGACAGCAAATCGGCCGTCGCAGTGCCAATAAACCTTGCTCAATGCACAATTGGTGGCCGCGTCAGTGATCTTCACGGGAGCCGCCGGCGTATCTGCAACAACGCGCACAGCGCCGCCCTGGAGTGCTACGGCTCGACGCAGCCCTCCATTCAATTGGAATCTCGGCGCACAGAATCCAGGCAGCGCGACCATCAGAGTTGACTGCCGGACCTCGTTTCTGGAGTCATCGACGTCGTCATTCCAAATGTATGGAGGGCGGTGTCGAGCCACCGCACTCCAGGGTCGCCGAACTGCGTTCGCACTGAATTCCCCCGCCGCGAGCCGACGTGCGTTCGTCCTCGTTCGTGTTCCTGAATCATCGCGGATTATCATTCCTCGCGGCGGATGGTTGTCGCTCAATGACAACGGACGAAGTGGAGCAAAATCGCATGACGGCAGTCGTGTTGGATACAAGCGTGCTTGTGGCGGCAGCACGATCAAAGAACGGTGCGTCGCAACGGCTGTTGCGGTTGTTGCCTGACGCACGATTTCAACCGGCAATATCGGTTCCGCTCTTCGCGGAGTATTCCGCTGTGCTCAATCGCCCCGAACACTTGATGGGGAGAACCCCGGCCCAAGTGGATGCCTTTCTGGACTTCCTGTTGTCGAGCGCGAGCCTGCACGACATTTTCTATCTGTGGCGGCCTCAATTGGCCGATCCTGACGATGACATGATTTTAGAACTCGCGGTGGCGGCCAGTTGCCGGTATATCATCACGCACAACGTCAGAGATTTTCGCGGAGTCGAACGATTCGGAATTGAAGCGATCACTCCGGGCCTTTTTCTGCGTCGGATGGGAGAAACAGAATGAGCACGATCACCGTTCAAATGCCCGAAGGCTTGGCCGCTCAATTGCGTGAGACTGCGGAAACGGCGGGAGTGTCGCTTGACCAATTCTTGAGTTCCGCTGCCGCAGAAAAATTGAGTGCTTGGCAAACCTTAGAGCACCTCCGTGCGCGTGCGGTTCGCGCACACCGAGAAGACTTCATCGAGTTCTTGGATCAGTCACCCGACGTTCCACCGCTTCCCGGCGATGAATAACCGAGCGCGAGTAGCGGAGTCGTCGGACAATACGAGATCAAGCAGTTTCGCGTCGCGAAAATGAAGTTCCCGCGACGCAACAACCCGGACACCAGCAAGAGCGTCTCCGACAAATCCACGGTGATCGACAACGAGTTCATCACCCTGACCGGCATCCCGCTGGAAGCCTACGACTACGTCGTCAACGACAAGCCCGCCATCGAGTGGGTCATGGAACGCCAGGCCGTGGCCACCGGGGGAACAAAGGGGGGGAACAAAGGGGGGGAACAAAGGGGACAGGTCCATCAACGGCGACAGGGAACAAAACGGCGACTAATGGATCACGGGACACGAAGCATGTCAGACTTCCATATCGGCTTTGTCATTTTTCCCGATCTGACACAGCTCGACTTCACTGGCCCGTTGCAGGTTCTGGCCCGGCTTCCGCAGGCGGTCATCCACATTGTCGCCAAGTCGGACGCTCCGGTGCCGAGCGACTGTGGGCTCAGCCTCGTGCCGACGCGCACTTTCGCGAACTGTCCGCCCCTCGATTTGCTCTGCGTTCCTGGCGGAAAGGGGAGTCATCGGAGCCATCAGTGATCGAGACACCGTGGAGTTCGTCCGCCAGCAGGCCGCCACCGCGAAGTATGTCACGTCGGTTTGTACCGGCGCGTTCGTTCTTGGTGTTGCCGGATTACTGACTGGGCGGCGAGCGACCACACATTGGGCTTACACGAATCTGTTGCCGCTCGTCGGTGCGACGCATGAGCCGGGCCGAGTCGTCCGGGACGGCCATGTGATCACCGCCGGAGGTGTCACCGCCGGGATCGATTTCGCTCTGAGTCTCGTCGCGGAAATCGCTGGCGAGACGACCGCCCGCGCCATTCAGCTCGGCATCGAATACGACCCGCTGCCGCCATTCGATTCGGGCCATCCCGACAGAGCACCCGCCGCCGTCAAATCCGCGCTGTCCGAGCGCTACGCAGAAACCAATGCGGCTCTGCGGGCGCGTCTTGAGCAAGCGGCAACCTTGAGTGAAGGACAATGCTGAGATGAAACTTCGCCTGCGACGAATTCAGGACTTGAGGCATCAAAGATGGAGACTTATCGGATTCTCTTCGATCAGATCGAGTGGCACTCACCGCAGCCGGGTGTGCGCTTCAAAGTGCGCCGTGACGAATCGAAACAGGTGCGGCTGGTCGAGTTCACGTCGGAGTTCGTCGAAGCGGAGTGGTGTGAAAAGGGCCATGCCGGCTTCGTGCTGACCGGGGAACTCGAAGTCGATTTCGGCGGGCAAGTCGTGCGATTCCCGGAGGGAGCTGCGCTGCTCATTCCGGCGGGAGCGCCGCACGCTCATAAGGCGCGAGCCGTCACTTCGGTCGTTCGCCTCTTTCTGGTGGAGGACATTGTCTGATGAAGAAGGCCAAAGATGCGGGCGACAGGCCAGCATGTCGGCAAGATCGTGATCGACTTTGAAGGTGCGTGGTAAGACATGAAACCGATCTCACAATATCTGACTCGCAGGCGTTTTCTCCAAGCCGCGAGCACCGGGGTTGTTGGGGCTTGGGTGCAACATCTCGCGTTCGGAGACCAGCTCGCCTCGAGCCGTCTTGTCGGTCTGGACGACTATGTGGAAAAAGCGATGACGCGCTGGGAAGTGCCGGGGCTGGCCATCGCGGTCGTGCAAGACGGGAAGGTGGTCCACGCGCGCGGGTATGGAGTTCGCAGTGTGGGCGAGGCTGCCAAAGTCGATGCGGACACGGTTTTCCCGATTGCCTCCTGCACCAAGTCCTTCACGGCGGCGGCGATTGCGAAGCTGATCGACGACGGAAAACTGAAGTGGGACGATCCGATCTCAAAGCACCTTCCGAGGTTTCAATTGTTCGATGCGGAACTCACCGCAAGCGTGACCATTCGGCAGGCGCTGAGCCATCGCACCGGGCTTCCGACCGCGAACATGTTGTGGCGGAGCGGTGCCTTCGATGGCGATGGAATCCTGGCGAGGCTGCGATTCCTCAAGCCGGTCGCCGCGCCAGGTGAGAAGTTCATTTACAACAACAATCTGTATCTGGTTCTGGGTAAGCTCGTCGAACAGTCAGCGGCCAGCCGTGGTCAGGCTTCTTGAACTCCGAATTGTTTGAGCCGCTCGGCATGACGGCCACGACCGCTGAGTGTTCGGGGATTAAAGACCGAAAGAATGTCGCGGTTCCGCATGCGAGCGATACTGGGAAGCTGCAACGCGTGAGTCGCTATTGCCCGGAAGCCATTGCTCCGGCGGGTGCGATTCATTCGAACGTGCTCGACATGGCGAACTGGCTGAAACTGCATTTGGACGGGGGCATAAGCGATGGCCGCCGCATCATTTCCAAAGCTCGCATCGAGGAGATGCAGACCGCACCGCAACAAGCGGAAAAGCGAGACCCTGCCGACCCGCGGGATCCGGGCGTGTCGATGGAAAACTACGGACTGGGCTGGTACTTCAACGACCAGGGAGGCCGGCAAGTGGTCGAGCATTCGGGGCACTCGACTGGCTTCGTCTCGTGGGTGGCGATGATTCCGAAGGAGCGCCTGGGGCTGGTCATCCTGTCGAACCATCACAACACGGGACTGAATCTCGCCCTGCGAATCTGGATTCTTGACGCGCTGCTGGGGAGACCGCCGCGTGACTGGAGCGAAAAGGTTCAATCCGGCTTCGACAAAGTCTGGGACACGTTCCGCGAAGCCAAAGCAAAGTACGCCGCGAATCGCCCGATGGAGACCGCTCTGCCCCGGCACCTGCCTGAGTTCGTTGGGCGTTACAGCAGTCCGCTGTACGGCGACGTGGTCATCACTGACAAAGATGGCCGCTTGAATCTTCAATTCGGAACCCGATTTGATGGCCAATTGCAGCACTGGAAGAACGAGTCCTTTCGAGCATTCTTCCCCAACCCAAGGCTCGATGATTGGCTGGTCACGTTCGCAACCCAAGCGGGGCGTGTCACGAGCCTGCGCGTCAAAGAATCGCCCTGGGCTCCCCCCGACTACAACGACGCCGACGATCTGGGAGAATTCCATCGCGGTTGACATCTTCCAGGCCTGCCAAGAGTCGAGCGACGTGTCTGTTTCGAGCGGCCTATCACGATGAAGACAACCACTTCAAACGGAGTCTATAAATGAGCCATGAAGTCCTGAATTCAGTTCGCATCGCACTCGCCAATCTTCGGTTGCCGGCCACTCGCGAAGAGTCGATCACGCTCGCCGAGCAGGCCATCGCTCAAGCCTCGCGGCAGGGAGCGCGGATCATCTGCTTTCCAGAATGCTTCGTCCCCGGCTATCCAACTCTCAGCAAGTACGTGCCGCCTCCCGATCCGGTGTTCCTCGAACGCGCTTGGTCCGTCATCGCTGCCGCAGCCGCGAAAGAGAGTATCACTGTCGTACTGGGGACCGAACGATTGCTTGACGGCGCACCGGTCTTGACCGCACTGGTGATCAATCAAGACGGATCGATCGCCGGCTTTCAGGACAAGGTGCAGCTCGACCCCTCGGAAGAAGTCGCTTACACAGCGGGTTCTGGCCGCCGCGTGTTTCAAGCCGGACCCATGACCTTCGGCATCGTGATCTGCCACGAAGGCTGGCGCTACCCGGAGACGGTTCGCTGGGCCGCGCGGCGCGGAGCACACATCGTCTTTCATCCGCACTTCGGCGAAGCGGAGGGCGATTCCTACCGACTCACGACCTACGCCGATCCCGCGAACACCTTTCACGAGGCGGCGGCTCTGTGCCGCGCCGCCGAGAACACCGTCTATTTCGCCACCGTGAATTGCGCGAGTCCCGGCTCTCCAACTACGTCGGCGATTGCCCGGCCGGATGGGACGCTTCTCAGCTACCAACCCTACGGCGAGGAAGGTTTGCTGATCGCCGACATCGACCTCACCACGGCGACGGGCCTGCTCGCGGCACGTTGTAGAACGGTCTCGTGATCGCGTGACCGATGACTCGAAACCCTGGATGGGAAATCGAGACAAATCGGTGATAATGGGCCGGCAGATGATTTCTTACCTGTATGACGGACTTCCAGTCCGTCGCGTCTCATCATCGACGGACTGGAAGTCCGTCGTACTGTGGATCGCTGGTAAGTTGCCATCTGCCGCTCGCCTAAACCTACAGCGCTGGAATGCTCTTTAACGAAATGAGGAAACTGAGGAAACTCTGGATGTTGGGGGGCCGGAGGGTGAGGCATGGATGCCGTTGAGTTGCGTGGGTTGTTGCCGGAATTGGAGACGTTCGTCAAGCGGTTTGCGGATTGCTTTTCGGATCGTCGGTCGCGCGAACATTTGCCGGTTTACTTGCGGGGTCAGTTGTCGGATTTGGATCGCAAGAGCGTCGAGCCGATCGCCTTGCGGAGCGGTGTCCCGCCGCGGACGTTGCAAGAATTTCTGAGCCATTTGGCGTGGGATCAGCAGCGGTTGCGGGATCGCGTGCAGGAGATTGTCGCGGCCGAGCATTTGGGATTGGCGGAGCGACCGGTTTGTTCGGTCGGTTTGCTGGACGAGACCAGCTTCGTCAAGAAGGGGACCAAAACGCCCGGTGTGCAGCGGCAGTGGTGCGGCCATTTGGGCAAAGTCGAGAACTGCGTGGTCACCGTGCATCTGGGGATCGCGGCCGGCGAGTTTCAGTCTCTCTTGGATGGCGATCTGTTTCTGCCGGAGAGTTGGGATCAGGATCGCGAACGCTGTCGCGCGGCGGGGATTCCAGACGACCTCATCTATCGGCCGAAGTGGCGGATCGCGTTGGAGCAATACGACCGCGCGATCGCTCAGGGAATTCGCTTTGACTGGCTGACTTTCGACGAAGGCTACGGCGGCAAGCCGGAGTTTCTGCGGGAATTGACGGGGCGAAAACAGAAGTGGGTGGCGGAAGTTCCGAAGAACGTGTATGGCTGGTTGACTGAGCCTGTGGTCACCACGCGGCCGCGCCGGAAAAGTTCGCGCGGCCGCGTGGTGACGAAGGCGCGGCTGGTGAAAGGCGAAACTCCCGCGCGGCGACTGGACCAGTTGTTGGCGCGAAATCCGAAATTGCGAGATCAACCGTGGCAGCGCTATCGCCTGGATGATCGCGAACGAGGCCCCAGCGTGTGGGAGGTCAAGCGTGTGCGGATCATTCTGCCCAACGAACAGGGCTTGCCCGGTGACGTGCGGCACTTGCTTGTGGCTCGGCATGTGCTGACGAAAGGGGAGGTCAAATACTTTCTGTGCGATGCTCCCGCCGACACGCCCACCGAAACGTTGCTGTGGGTGGCCTTGACTCGGCGTCGCGTGGAACGCTGTTTCCAAGACCTGAAATCAGAATTGGGTCTGGATCATTACGAAGGCCGAACCTATGTGGGCTTGATGCGTCACCTGGTGCTGACGTTGGTCAGCAACCTGTTCTTGATGCGAGCCGTTTTGCGGCGTCGGGGGGAAAAATCCGGAGTGGACCGTGCCCCAAATCCACCGCGCCACCGCTCCGCAAATCACCGCCAAGTGGCTTAACGGCTGCGTCTCCACCAAGCTGCTCCAACACTTGGCCGCCGAACTCGAATACCACCAACAACGCAACGCCACAGCCCGCCAGTCTCACAACAAAGCCACCCGCCGAAAACTCCGCCTCCAAGGCATCAAACTCTCAGAAACAATACGATGCGAACCGCCAGAATAGCGCTGTAGGTCTAATGGATCGGCCCCTTTTGTTTTTCTCAGTCGTAGCCGCGTTCGCCAGAGCTTGTTGAATTTCTCGTTGTGAAAGTTTTGATATTTTTTTGATCCGCTTCCGATTTTCGCGCGAACGTCGTCCGCTTGGTGCGGGTTCCTTGGGTGAGCAGTTTGGTGGACGAGTTCGTGGTGGGCAAG
>JANMIF010000002.1:0-9521 GCA_031375695.1 Planctomyces sp. | reverse complement strand
CGCTCAACGGCATTCGCCTCGCGACCCTCAACCTCGCCCGCCGACTCACCCAATCCGTCGGCTCCCTCTGCCGAGAACACGCCCTCAAACTCAACCTCTTGATGAACAGACTACGCATCTTCAAAAACTAGCCCGCCGTGGGCGCATTACAGTTGGGGCGACTTTCGGTGAGATTCCGGTTTTGCTCAGTATCGTGCCGAAAGTGTGCGCCGTAGCGTGAACTTCAATCGTGCTGCCTCGGTCATCGCTCTTGGCAATGCTGGCGACAGTTCGATCACGTTCAAAAACTTTGCACAAAACCATCGGGGGCGTTGAACAACTTCACCAAACTTCACCAACCTCGGGCAGATGGCCCGCAAGCTATTGAAGTAGCTGGCGTGAGCATGTTGCGGAAACTCCGCAACATTGAAAGTCGGTTGGAGGCACCGGCTTCGTCAACGCCACGTACACCCCCCGGCGCGATGACATCAATCTTAAGCTGCTCGTGATGCATGCGCCGTCTTCATCAGGAAGTTCCGGCTCCCACTGTCCAATCTCTCGGGGGCCACTTTCAATCTTAACCAGCGTTTCACAAGTCTCCTTCGCGGTATTCTCACATACCTTGATCTTCACGCCAGTCGATGCCTGATCACGGAACGGTGATTTGGTAGTGTCGTAAAGGTTGTCGTAGCTTTGGACCGATTCCAATTCCGCTTGAGTATTGGACTTTCTATCGTCGTCCGCCCGTCGGTTGACAACCATCTGCCGACGAACATAACTTCATGAAACGGGTTAATTTAGCCAGCATCCCGTCAAGAATCCTTCTTTCCACGGTAACTGTTTCCCGGAGAAAAAGAACTGTGATGACCAGTACTCGAATGTTCTCAATTGTCGTCAACTGTCTATTGGCCTCGCTGATATGCGGTTGCGGTTCTGGTGGAGGCACACGCCCGCCGATGGGGAAAGTTAAGGGAGTGGTTAAGTACAAAGGCCAACCGGTGAGTGGTGCCGTCGTCAATCTCTTCATGGAGGGCGCACCACGAAGTGCGTCGGGAACGACCGATGACAACGGCAACTACAAATTGACCACCTTCGACACAAACGACGGGGCAATTGTCGGCACTCACAAGGTGACGGTGGTCAAGCCGTTCGCCATGCCGCTCGGAAAAGAACCCACCCAATTGACGGCAGATGATCTTTTGAAAATCACAAAGGAAGGGAAACTGGAAGAGATGAAAAAACCAGGTGGTGACCTTCCAGCAAAATACGCCGACGTCAAGACGTCGAAGTTACAATTGACTATCGAGGCTGGAGAGAACCAGAAGGATATTGAACTAGAAGATTGACAGCGTCGCCGCTCACATCCCATGAAGATTCAAATTACGAGTCGGCAGTGTTTCGCCTTGGGAATTGTGGCCGCTTTCTTGGTCATTCTGGTCTCTTGTAGAAAAAAGCCGGCGTCCGACCCGACTGTTGCTGCGGATGTTCTGCCATTCGTCGTGACAAAGGCCACAGATCATGGCTACGTTGGTTGGTCGGTTTGTGGGGAATGTCACCCACGCCGCGTTGAAGAATTCCAGGAGACGCGACATTTTCTTGCGCTTCGGCTTCCAGACCAGATGGAATTCCCGCGCGGGTTTCATCCCGGTGCTAATTCATTTGTACCCCCTGGTTCGTCGGTACAGTTTGAAATGACCGCGACCCCGGAGGCTGCGATCACAGCAACCGCCGTTGCGGCGAATTCCGGAGCCAAAACGGTTTCTCCGGTTGCATTTGCCTACGGCGCTGGAGGTGGGACTGACGAGGTCTACTTCACACGACGCGGTGATGAGGTATTTGAATTGCCAGTCGTCTGGCTGCATCTTCAAAATTGCTGGGGGGCTGTCCCCATTGATCCTAACCGGTCTGGCGATTTATCACGGCCGCTGCCTCCACAGTGCCTGGAGTGTCACACTGTCTGGGTCGATTATCAGCGCGGTTCACTCAACAGATATGGTCCGTTTGAACCGCAACTCCTCGGCGTGACGTGCGAACGTTGCCACGGTCCGGCCAAAACACACGTCGCTCACCATCGGGCGCATCCGGACGAAAAGGTTGCAGCACACATCGTGCAACCAAGAACTCTCAGTCGCGAGCGAAAGATGGATCTGTGCGCACAGTGTCACACCAACACTGTGCGCCACCGGCGACCACCATTCAGCTACCGGTCGGGTGAAGCGCTGGACGAGTCGTTTCTTGTGTTAGAGATGCAGTACCCAGAAGAAAACCGCGTGGCGAATCAGGTCCGCTACTTGAAAGAAAGCCGCTGTTATCAACAGAGTGACTCACTCAACTGCGCAACATGCCACGATCCGCATCGAAAAAGTCATCGTGGTGACTCCGCATCGACAAGCCAGTCTTGCCTGAACTGTCATGTGGCGGAGAGTTGCGGAGAACGTTCTCGACTACCAGAGGGCGTGCGGAATCAGTGTGTGTCGTGCCACATGCCGAAGCGAAACAAAGTTCAGGTCTGTCTTGAAACGGCAGAGGGAGAGATCAGCTTCCCAGCGCCGCGATTTGAACATCGCATCGCTGTGTATCCGGAAGCCGGGCAGGAATTGTTATATGAATGGAATGGAACACAAACTACTGATGATGCCTCGCAACACCGAGGACAACTGGGCAAAGCGTTGACGGACCATTGGACGCAAATTGCCGATGACGCGCGGAGTCACCAGCGGTTCTTGGTTGCCATCGACGCCTATCGCACGGCCTTACGGTTTGGAGAATCGCCAGAGATTCGGGAACGGCTGGAAGATGTCCTTGAACAGAAGCGGCGGTCCAAGGTGATTTGGTTCGAAGGAGAACATCTCAAACGAGAACGACGCCTGGAGGAGGCCATCGCGATATTTGAGAGATTGCTGACGATCGAGCCAAACCTCGCGAAGGCCCATTTGGAACTGGGGACCTTGTATGCCGCAACGATGCGAAATTCCGAAGCGATTGAACATCTGCAGACGGCGATCCGGAACGATCCCAACGATCCCAGTGCGCACGCCATGCTGGGGTGGCTCGATTATTTAGGAGGTCGGCCGGGCGCGGCACTGGAGCATTACTGCCGGGCGGCGGCTATTGAACCCTGGGATGCACGAATCGAAAAAATGCGAGCGATTTGTTTAGCTCAACTGGGCCGGTTTGAGGAAACCGTTCAAGCTTATCAGCGATGCTTGACGATTGATCCACAGCACGAAGAGTCCGCACGCTCGCTACACCAGATCTTGCGAGAGCGGTTCGCTGCGAAAGAGTCACTTCCCATGGCCATTGAGGCGGTCAAGGCCACCCAGGCTCAACAGGGCAATCTTTTGTTGGCATTGGCGGAAATCTATCGGGATCTTGGTCAGTTACCGGAGGCCCGGCAGACGATTTCCGTTGCCCGAAGGGTGGCCGAAACGAAAGACAGGGCTCTTTTGTCACAGATTCGAGCTGTCGAGACTACGCTGTCTGACCCCACACGACGATGAAGGTGATTCTTGCTTCGTCGTACCAAAGTTAGGACTCCACTCGACTGTGGCCAATCTCAACGAAACACGCGGAATTTGCGAGAATCAACAAGTTTAAGGTGAAACTGAGCTTGTTTTCTCGCACGAACATTAACAAAATTTTAACATGTTTTCCTGGCTGTTCTGGTTTTGACTTCATCGGCAATTCAAGATGTTTGCCGTTCAGAAGGTGGTTTTTTCAAAATTTACTGGAGGAATTGTAAATGACAAAAGCAAAGTTAAGAGCATTTACGCTGATCGAATTGTTGGTGGTGATTGCCATTATCGCGATCCTCATCGCCCTTTTGTTACCTGCTGTCCAACAAGCTCGCGAGGCGGCTCGCCGGTCTACTTGTAAGAACCAACTCAAACAATTGGGGTTGGCGATGCACAACTATCATGACATGGCGAAAAGGTTGCCGTGTGGAACGGGTGCAGCGACCGCCGGCGGCGGCTATGACTGGAATGGCGGCAGCACACCGTTTGTCCATTTGTTGCCGTACATTGATCAATCCCCGCTGTATAAAACGATCAACTTTAAGAGCATTCCTGGCGGTGGCGCTTTTATGACTAGCAGCCCCGCAAACTATCAGCTCAAAGTATTGCCTTCGTTGAGGTGTCCCACCGACAGCACCAATCCGGATGGTCAACCTTGGCCGAATTATGGCTATAATCAAGGACCTGAAGGCATGTGCACACCTTCGGGGTGTACGGGGTTCCCGTTGCCGGCACCTGGGATCACGTTTTATGGATGCAATCAATTGGGGAACGATCCAAACGGTATCGGGGGTGTCTTTGGAGTGGTCGGTTGGGCGGCAAAACTCGGCGACGTGACGGACGGGCTGTCGAGTACGATCTTCATGGGCGAAATTCGGCCCATTTGTTCAGACCACACCACGAACAGTTGGGCAACTGCGAATGCCCACTGGATCACCACGTCGGCACCCATTAACTACCGAACTTGCCCCAACGAACCGGGCTACACCGGTACCGGCTGCAATGTCCAAAGTAACTGGGTTACCTCTATGGGGTTCAAGTCGCAACATAAAGGTGGGGCGCACTTCGTTATGGGCGATGGAGCCGTGCGGTTCATCAATGAAACTATTAACTATACCACCTACAACGCCCTGGGTGGACGGAGAGAAGCTAAGCCGGTCGGGGACTATTAATCCCTGTTTGAGGGTGCGGTTTCAACTTTATTTGATTTACACGATCAACCGGTTGCTTTATTAAGCGACCGGTTGATTTCGTTTATCACGACAGTTCACCGCGCAATACCGAGCCTATAAGTAACCAGCGTCGACCTCATGATCGCAACTATTTTCCGTCCACGAAACGTCGCGCTACTGATCGTTGGGCTGGCTCTGTCTGGCGGCATTGGATGGCTTTGGTGGCCCCGCTTAACACCGCAGGAGCAATATCAACGGGGACTAATTGCCGTAGAACGGAACGACTGGCAGGAAGTCCTTCGTTCAGCCGATCGACTAAAAGAACAAACGGAATTTGCGTCGAAATCGCGTTTGTTGCGCGGGATTTATTGTCTTAAGACCAACCAGCCGACTACGGCATTTAAGCAATTCCGTTTGCTGGATCCGGTCGGTGACATTCGCGAACCTGCATTACTCTACACCGGGGAAGCCTTGTATCGCCTCGATCGCTTGCCTGAGGCGGCGCAAATGTTTGCAACACTGGCTTTCGAGCAACCCGGACAGGTGGATTCCCACCGCTGGCTCGCGGCGATTGCTTACGATTTTGGGGACTACAATCGAGCCATGGACGAGTTAGGCATCGTGATCCGCTTGGCTCCGTCCGACTACCGCCCGCACATTTTAATCGGACAGATGAAGTTCGACCTGGAACAGTTTCAGTCGTCGATTGAAGACTATTTGCAAGCGATAGCCAAGAATCCCCCAAGCGGAGTTCTGGAAGAGGTTCTACCCTCGCTGGCACGCGCACAGATGCACAACCGGGACTATTCTGCCGCCCTCGAAACGTTGGCTCACGTTTCTCGTTCCGCCAAAAACCTAGCTCTTCAGGCGGAGTGCGAACTGAGCTTTGGCAACGAGTCCGTCGTGCGGAAGCTGATCGCGGACGCTGAGAAAATGGACCCGAAACAACCCGACATGTTGCGGTTGCTGGGACGACTGGAGCTGGATTCTGGGCATTACGAAGCCGCTGCGGTGTCGCTCCATACCGTCTTGGAGCTTGACCCGCAGGACCATGCAACTCGGCATCAATTGGCTCAGGCGTTGCGTCTGTTGGGCAGATCCGCTGAAGCAGACGCAGAAGCAAGTCGTTCGGCTCACACTCTCGAACTGAAAGAACGATTGTCAAAACTGACGCAAGATTCAATCGCACGACCTAATGACGCAGTCGTGAGAGAACAGATGGCGGAATTGTGCGATCAACTGGGTAAAACGGAATTGGCCGCTTCGTGGAGAAGAGCAGCTTCCGCGTGCCGTCAAATGCAAACCAGACCGGACGGTAGAGCCAAATCACACTGAACCAAATCACTTCGTTCTGAAAAATGAATTGGCCAGTCAGCGGGCAATTCATTTCGAGTAGTCTGGCAATGACCTGCGCTCGGAAGCCTATTCTTCGACAACCAGCAGTTTCTGATTGGCATCGATCGGTCCGTTGACGATCTGACTCGCGCCGTCCGGCCAGCGGACTGTGATCTTGTCGACTTTCAGGGCATCACCGAGTCCGAAATAGAGCGGCAGCGAACTTTGCGACAGGTATCCGGATTGTCCGTCATGCACCTGAGTCAACACGCGGTCCCCCAACGTGACTTCGACCGTTGCCCCCAAGCCGTCGCGATTGGATCGCGTTCCGCGCAATTGCACGGCGAGATACCGCAGATCGGGATGCCGTTCGTTGAGACTGCTGATCAGCACCATCGGCGGTGAGTTGAAATCGTTGGTGACGATATCCAGGTCGCCGTCGCGGTCGAGATCGAAGATCACCGCCGAGCGAGTGCCGACCGCTCCCCAAACCGTGATCTTTCCATCGCGTCCCTGGCTGAGATGGTGTTTCGCGTCGGCTCCGGCGCAGTCGAGCTCAAACCAGGGGACGGCAGTCCGGCCCGCTCGCCTGGGTTCGATCCCGAGAACGAACTCCGCGTCGCGGAACTGCTTTCCATGCTCATTGATCAGCACCGAGTTTGGGTGATACCGATACGGATAATTCATGCAAGAAGCGATGAACAGATCCTGAAATCCATCGGCATTCAAATCGCCGATGCTCGGTCCCCAGGGCCAAAAGTTGTCCGCGTTGACGTCCGTGGCGACCTCCCGGTAGCGACCGGTGTCTTCGCATTCATACAGGGCGCTTCCCAGGATGTTTTTTCCCGGAGCGCGGCTTTGTAAATACGATTCCGGCATGAATTTGGCCGGCACTCGTTTCTTTTCATCGGGGCCGAGGATGCCCTTGTCGAGCTGCCACATGTCGGCGTGCATATTCGTAATGTAGAGATCCATTCGGCCGTCGTTGTTGTAATCGAACGACTTCACTCCCATGCCGCCCCACACCGCGGCCGGAAACATTGTCCGGCTGCGGTCTTCAAATCGTTTCCCTTCGATGTTTTCAAAGTAAACGTCGTTGCCCTGCATGTTCAGCACATAGAGGTCAATCCAGCCGTCGCCGTTGGCATCCAATGGCGTTGCGTCTCCCGACCAGCCCCGATGCGTGAAACCGGTTTCGTCGGACACATCGCGAAACTGATTGTTGCCTTCGTTGTGATACAAAATGCTGCGTTCGGACAAGGAGGCGAACAGATGCCCTGCGAAGGATTTGTCCGTGCCGATGTAGTACGGAAACTCCTTCTTCTCTGGATCGCCGGTGTAACCGATCGTTTCGGTCGTGAACTTGCCGACATTGGTGACGAGCAGGTCCAGGCGTCCATCGCGGTCATAGTCAAAAAAGTCGGCGGCGGACGAATGGCCGCTGTAAGTCAGCCCCGCGTCCTCGGTCCGATCCTCAAAATGCCCCTGGCCGTCATTGACGAAGAACGCATTGCCATGACGGGTCGTGGTGACATACAGGTCCGGGTCTCCGTCGTTGTCGGTATCCGCAAATGACGCCGCGACGCTGACCCGCCCCTCCAAACCGACGCCGGCAGCTACGGTGATGTTCTCGAAACGTCCGTCCCCCAGGTTGCGATAGAGCTGGTTCCCGCCCACTTGGCACGTGAAATACAAATCGACCAAACCGTCGCCATCGATATCCGCCGCAGCGACACCGTTCGCATGGTCATAATGATTGCTCTTGAAGTCTTTGGCGGCGTCGGCAACAGGCCGATCGATAAACTTAATGCCGCTCCGTTCGATCTGATCTTCAAACCGAAAGTCATGGAACGCCTGGATTTGGTCAGCCGTGGCCAATTGGATCGATTGTCGTTGCGCCATCCAGGGAGGATCGAAAATATCACCTTTCACGCCGATCTGGACAGGATCCGGCGCATCCAACACCGGTTCGGACAGCACCAACTGGATGTCTTCCAGAAGTTTCACGGAATCCTCGTTCGACAAACTGTCGTAAACTCCACGCGCTTGAGATTGTGCGTCGACCAGCACGAACCGAGAACTATGCGTGATCGGATTGGCCGTGTCGGCGGCATTATCCGCCACGGGGAATTTGAAGCCTTCTTTGCTGATTCGCCTTAGTTCCAAGCGATCTCCGGTTAGGAACTTCCAGCGGGTTGAGTCCGCCTTATTTTGAACCGCATATTCCAGCAATCGGGCGGGAGTGTCACGTTCCGGATCAACGGTGATGCTGAGAAATCGGACGCGGTTGCCATGCGGCCAGCGGCTGATGAGCGTCTGCAACTCGGCGAGCTTGGCCGTCTGACGTGGGCAAGTAGCCTGGCAATGAGTAAAGAAAAAGTTGGCAATCCAGACCCTCCCGACGAGTTCACGGCTGGGAAACTTCTCGCCGTTTTGATCTGTCAATTCAAACTCTGGCGTGCCGAACAGCACGGGGGGCTTCATCGTCGTCGCAGAGGAGTTATTCGGTGCGGCCGCGCCTTCCTTTTTAATTGGGTTCGCCGCCGATGGAACGACTGGCTTGATCTTTGGAGTATCGCCCGAAGGAGCCGGCTGACCGCACGAACCGCTGCTTAATAGGATAAGCCCGCAGACGGCGAAGGAGTGCCATGTTTTTCCCATGACTTGGCTGCAGCTAAAGGAACAATCAACGGTCGGCAACATAGGTCTTTGTACTTTCGTATTTCGAATCGACGATTGAGTTCTGAGGAAGTCAAAGAGAGGTGTTCTTCCGTCGAAGCCAAGCGAGGAACTGCTCGCGCGATTCAACAACTAATTGCCCAGAGTTATCCCCTCCAGGCAGTCCACACAGTTCTTCACCGATCAGAGGAAATAGTCCAACTCGTGTGGGGCGGAACGCCATACGGAACTCCAGGTCGGGAACAGCGATCTCCTTTAGACCGAGTTCCGGAATCGCCAGAGTGTAGATGTAATCCGTACTTTTCAGAATGAGGACCACCTCTGTGTCGAGCGGCACATGAAGCTGAGATTCGGCTTGCAGATCGTCGATTGCAAGAAATGTACCGTCGATCATCGGGTAGTCTGCCCGCCATCGATGCTTGGTTCCTGTGAGCTGAATGAACAGTGGCTCAGAAATGGATGCTAACGCCGCGTCGTCGTCTTCTATTTGATCGGGAAGTGTCGCCACACTGTACGAGTGACATCCTCCCACCAGACAAAGAGTAGCAATGCCCCAGCGGGCTGAACTGATCAAACTTTTACAGCGAGTATTGAATGCCATCGAATCTGCTCGCTTCGTCGAAAGATAGAAGTTTTTCGACTTGAAAAATGATCCTGGGCAACTCCGAGGCAAGCAGCATGAGACCGATCTCATACTCCCCGAAAATAGATTAAACGTCAAACCTGCCACAGAAATTGCACGGCGGGCTAGTTTTTGAAGATGCGTAGTCTGTTCATCAAGAGGTTGAGTTTGAGGGCGTGTTCTCGGCAGAGGGAGCCGACGGATTGGGTGAGTCGGCGG
>JANMIF010000590.1:0-1775 GCA_031375695.1 Planctomyces sp. | reverse complement strand
TGCTCAAGAGGTCGTTTAACTTATCCAGCATTTTTTCGGGCGATGTTTCCTGCCGCCAATCGTCCCCTTCGGCAAGCTCGTGTGATTCCAGCAGAGTGTGGTAAATCGTCCGAACGCAGACGTCCGGGTCGGTGATGCCGGCGGTGCGACGATAGAAGAAATGAATCGGCAGTGGCGAATAGTGCCCGAAGACTTCTTCGATCAGGTGGCACATCAACGCAGTCTTGCCTTTGCCCGGTTCAGCTTCGATGACCAGCAGCCCGCGATCATTGTCGTCAATGAACCGTTTGACGGCGTTGATGACAAACTTCCGGCCAACGAGGTTGGTATGTTTGACCAACAACTCTCCAAAGGCGGCGACGCGGCCTTCGATGATCTCCATGCGGCCTTGATGAGTCTTGAATGCTTTCGACAGCAACTCCGGCGTCAGAAGACGCTCCAGGCCGACAATCGGTTCGGGACGGACGCACTTGAAGCCCGTGTCGTATGCGAGAACTTCGACCTCCTTGCGAGTTTCCTGATAACGGCGGATCGAGTCATAAAAATGCAGACGGCTTTGCTGCTCACGATCCGGCAAGTAACAGAGAAACGGAAACAAGTCGGTGACAGGCTGAGCTTGGCTGGTGGTTTCAATGTCAGTCACATGGCACAGGATGAAATGCCCATCCAAGCTCTCGTCAAACGCCCCAGCCTCGGTGGTCGTCCCTGATTCGGTTCCCATCCAGACGGAAAAACCCGCGCGGCTCGTGACGAGTTGCAAACGGTAACCGGCCAACCGCTCCACGCCATTGAGCAGCTCGCGCAGCATCGGGAACCAGTCTTGCAAATCGCGCTCGTAAGCTGCGTCGGTTCGCATCGCCCCGTGCCCAATAGTCTCATTGCGATACGTCACGAACTTTTCACAGAGTTCCATGAGTTGCGTCCGTTTGGGTTTGGCGGACTTCGGTACGAGCGGGTGAAAGAACAACGCCGCCACCGCACGACCGACAGTTCCTTCGACCTTGGCGTCAATCAGCCATCGGCTCACGTCACGAACAACTGATCCGACCCAATGCCCGAGCGCTGGCTTCATCAAGTTCTGAAACAAGAGCGCGTTTCGTTCGGGAGTCGCCGCCGAACTTCGGAAGTAGTCCGCCAGCAGCACAGCACCGAGGAATTTGATCGTCGCCTCAAAGCAATCTTTCAGGCAATTCACCGTCCTGAACACATCGCTCGATGAATCCAGCGCGTCGATGAACCGCTGAGCTGTGATCGCAACCGGATACGGCAGGCGCGAAGTGTCGCATTGAAAACTCACGGTTATCTCTCCCGATGTGACTTCGATCATCGGCACTCCGGAAACGCACGGCAAGCATCGAGCGTTTTTCGATACTCCCGACGGAGAGGTGATATTAGAGGGCTTCTCGAAACGTCCCTGATCGCCGACTCGGCGGTTCGTCTGATAACCGGAGTCATAGTTATGAATTCAGAGCTATCCCAACGTCGGTGTTTACCGAACTATTGAGGGCCGAATGACTGTATCCCACTCGTTTGGATTCAGGTTCTCCGGCTGACGTCCCTTGAACGCGCCACAATGCATCGCTTGAGTCCAACCGAGCCGGACATCAAGGCCGCATTCGGAGAAGAGCCAGAGGGCTTCCTTCGCTCCGTCGTCGCCCGTCTGTTCACAATCGAAGAGGAGCGACACCTTGCCGTTGGCGAGTTGCTTGGCCCATCGTGCGATCTTCTCGATTTGCTGCTCGGTGATGCGGTTCGACATGATGGCGACCGCTGGG
>JANMIF010000547.1:0-2367 GCA_031375695.1 Planctomyces sp. | reverse complement strand
GCGGGCGTAAACCGGAGTCACCAGTCCCAGCCACAAGCTCGACAGACGCGGCGAGAGAAACGGCACCGAGATCATCCAGCGTTTCAACCCGCGCTGCCGAGCGTACTCGCGCATGATGTCGCTGTACGACATTTGGTCGGGGCCGCCGATCTCAAAGATGTCGCTCGGCCCGTCGGGTAAATCCATCGCGGCCAGCAAGTAGCTCAACAAGTCCTCAATCGCGATCGGCTGCGACGGCGTCGAGACCCACTTCGGGCAGAGCATCACCGGCAACTTTTGAACGAGTGCGCGAATCAACTCGAACGACAGACTGCCGGAACCAATCACGATCGACGCCCGGAACTCGATGACTTGCGCTCCCGATTCGCGCAGGATCTGCCCGACCTCTTGCCGGCTGCGCAGGTGTTTTGACAGTTGCTGCTGCTCCTCACCCAAGCCGCCGAGATAGATGATGCGTCGCACTCCGTTTCGCTTCGCGGCTTCGGCAAAGTTGCGAGCGGCGATGCGATCTTCGTCCTCGAAGTCATTGCCGGTCCCCATCGAATGCACGAGATAAAACGCCGTCTTAATGTCGCGCAACGCGGTTACCAACGTCTCTGGCTGCAACACATCCCCGGCGACGACCTCGGTCACGGGACCGACTCGTGGCTGCAAAAATTCAGGCCGTCGAGCTAGGCAACGCACGCGAAAGCCACGTTGCTCAAGCAGTGGAATCAATCGTCCGCCGACATATCCGGTGCCACCCGTGACCAGAACTCGTGAATCCGCAAACATGGTTGAATCCTGAAAGACAATCAGCCGGAACACGCTAGCGTCCGGTTCGTGATCTGAAACTTCGGCGATTAAGTAACAGAAGTCAGAGCATCGTGTTCCCCCAGCGGAATGAAGAGAACACCATCCAAAGAACAAGCAGCGACCGCAGACTCCATGTGGCCGTACGCATCCAATTCGTCCTGACGAGCCGCTGATGCACTGCCGAATCGAAGCCCTGGGACAACGCGTCGTGACACGGAACTTGGACAAGTGCGGTCGATAGCCAGATGAATGCCACCAGCGCCAGTCCGATCGACAGTTGCCAAGTCGAGACTCCCGCTGGTCGAAACCAGAACAAGAGCAAGGCGGTCACCCCTTCCACAAGCATCGGCGGTGCGACGACCCAAGTGGTCAGGGTCGAATGTCGCTGCTCATAGGCCCGAAATTCATTGCCGCCCGTATTGGCAAACAACGGATAGTGAACGATCTGCACGAACCAAATGACCCCCGTCATGAACAGGGTGGCCGCGAAGTGCGACAGGAGCAACACCATCAGGAAAGATTCGTTCATGAGCGGCCTTCCAGCACGACCTCCGCCACGCTTCCGGGAGTCGTTGAGCGAACTTCAGCTCCGATCCACTCTTCGGACTCGATCAAACGGCGTGTGGTCTCATGGCGGTAGGCAAACATAGCTTCCAGTTTGCGGCGAACCAACCAGCCGCCCAGCCAAAGCCCGATCAGTCCCAGTGGAGTTTGATACTCGACCTCGTCGCGCAGGATTGTTCCTCCACGACCATCATCAAGGATGCGATGGCGATGATACCACCAAGCGAACGGGCCTGATGCCTGACGATCCGCAAACAGGTGAGGCGGCTGGTACTCGGTGTGAACCGCGACCCATCGGATCGGAACAAGCCCCAGAATTCGCCCGCCTAAAACGACCCTGCTTCCGATCCGCAACGACTCGCTGGACTCGACGACCTCCATCTTCTCCCAAGGTGGAATCAAATGCCGCAGCGCATCCGGGCTTTCGTGAAAGCCGAATACAACCTCTGGTGGGGCTTTGATCGAGCTTTCCTTGACGAACTTCCGTCGGAGTAACGTGCCGGGTCGCTGATCATCTTTCCGATGTTTGACTGCATCCCGAAGGATCATCGCGAACGGAAGCCACCAAATCAGATCGTTGGTGAGGATCGTCAATCCAAACAACGGCGGAAACGTCCCTCGTGAAAGCGCCACAACGAACCCGATCGGCCCGAAGACTTTGCCCAGCAACCCCACGAGCACGATCGGCCAGTGCATTCGCGAGTCACCGGCTGCGATGAGATAGCCGATGCCGTACACGCCAACGATCATTCCCACGCACTGCCAGATTTCCGGATAATTCAGGCGATCGATGCCAGAGACATCGAACAGGAAGTGGGGAAACGCGATCGTCGTTGCACCCCACAGCAGGTTGTAGATGCCTGCAGCCGCAAGCCATCGGCTGGCCCAAACAGGTGCTTCAGTACGTTCCGAAATAGCGTTCATAGGATGCTCCGAAAGTTAACGTGTGCGAAGCTGCAGAATTTCCTCGGCTTGCCGGCTCACCTCGCGAAATCGAGCAGCATTTGC
>JANMIF010000537.1:0-30511 GCA_031375695.1 Planctomyces sp. | reverse complement strand
TTTTTTCGGAAGAGGATCACTTTACGACGCTCCGCTGATTCTCCCAGGCCACCCAAACTCTCACTGATGGCGAGAGAAAACCAACGCCGATGTCGAAGAAAACTCTCGGCTGATCTGGCCTTCAGTCGGTGACGTCGCTTTCCTGTACAAAACTAATGGCGAGCCGGAGGGCGTTGGCCCCCGGACAACGCGGGATTCCGGTCCGGGGGCTAGTGCCCTCCGGCTCGGCAAAAGGTTGAACCATGTTGTTCCTGAATTGGTTAAGTGGATTTTGGATGAGTTCCCGCCGGAAGCCATTGGCTCCGCAGCCGACTCGTCGATTGCAGTTGATGCGGTTGGAATCTCGCCGAGTGCTGAACGGGGATGTTCAAATCGTGGCCCTCGACGCGCCAGTCGAGGGACGGACGGTCGACAATTCTCACTCGGATGCCGCGCCCGTACAGGACGGAGTCGGTGAATCGACCCAACCGGACCTCGGCGATGCGAACCTCGCCCACGACTTGGGATTCGACGTCATTCCCCCTCTGGATCAGCCGACGGCGGACGATGTCGCGAATGCGCTGCCCGATGCCAGTTCCTCGGCGGAACCACATCACGACTTCGTTGTCGATCATCTTCACATGAATGATTTGAACGCCAATCAATTCGACACTCATTCCGGTTCCGCCGTCGCACCGAGCACCAACACCACCGACATTCACGCTCCGACGCACGAGATTCCGACCAGTGAAATCGTCACGTCGTTCGATACGTTGGCCGCGCCGCACGATCCGGCTCATTCACCCATTGATTCCGATGCCGGTTCCGTCGGCGCCAATCATCCGCTGCTTGATTCGATTTTGAGTCATGACGCCGATTCTCCCGACACTTCGCACGATCACAGCCCAGACACGGTGACAGCTCCGGTTGCGGTTGACTCGGCCACGTCGCTCGAGCTTTCGCACGATTCACAAGTGACAACGGTTGCGCGCGGCGAGACGGCAACGTGGAATGAGGTCGAACCGGTCGTGGTCACGAATACGACGACGATTAACGGCACTCTGATCGCGCCCCATGGCGTTGAAGTCGACGACGGCGGCGTGCTGAAAGGTTCCGGGACGATCGATGGCGAAGTGACGTTGTTGTCAGGCGGCACACTCTCGCCCGGTAATTCGCCGGGCATCATGAATGTGAATGGCCTGACTTTGATGGCTGGCGGGACATTGGATCTCGATGTCGTGCCGAGCTATCAAACGGCTGGCGTGCATTACGATCAATTCAACGTGACCGGTTCGGTGAGCCTGGGTGGGGCGACGTTGCATTTGGTTGGCGGCTCAGCAACTCCTTCGCACGGACAAATCCTGACGATCATCCAGAATGACGGTAGCGATGCGGTGACCGGTACGTTTGCCGGCTTAGCGGACGGGGCCTTCGTGTCGGTTGGTAGTTTCGAGGCGTACATTAGCTATCACGGTGGTGACGGTAATGACGTCACGTTGACCACGGCCTACAGCAGCACGCTGACAATTTCCGGAACTAGTGCTGCTGACGTGCTTCAAGTCCGCCGCATCGGCGACACAATTCAAACGTTGAACGGTTCCACGGTGACCTCGGCCACGCCGCTGGCCGCACTGACCGGACTGACGATCGTTGGTAACGGCGGCGGCGATCAGTTGACCGTGAACTATGTGGATGACGCCACCTCCGACGGCTTTTTCAATCTGCCGATCACATTCCAGGGTGGGAACCCGACCGACCCGCCAGGCGACCGACTGGTCATCAGCGGCGCGGGGGCCGGTCCATACAACACGATCACGCACAACTTCACGAACCTGCACGACGGCTCGGTCGATATCGCCCCAACCGGGGCCGGGCCTCACACCGTGATCACATACACCGGTCTCGAACCGATCACCGACAACTTGAGCGCAACCAATCGCGTGTTCAACTTCAACGGCGGCACGGAAACGATCACGCTGACGACGGCCGCCGGGGCGAATATGACGATCTCATCCACGCTGGGAGAAAGCGTCACCTTCACGAATCCGACGACATCACTGACGATCAACGCCGGGACCGGCAACGACAACGTGGTGCTGACGAGCGTCAATCCGGCGTATGTCGGCACGATCACGGTCGACGGCGGCAGCGGCAACGACACGATCACAGGACCGAGTGAGGCAGTGACTTGGGATGTCGATGTCGGCACGCTCAACGGCGCCTCATTCAACGCGACGTTCACATCCATGGAAACGTTGCAAGGGGGCGGCGGTGTCGACTCGTTTCAGGTCTCGGCCTCTGTGGCCAATGTGGTGCTACGTGGCGGACTGGGGGCCGATGATTTTCTGATTGATGCTCCACTCACCGGAGCCAGCTTGGTCGATGGGCAGCAAGGCTCAGACACCCTTCGCGGAATCGAAATCGACGTGGCCGTAATCACGATCGTGTCTTCGGGAGACGTCACCGGCCTGGACGGAACCGAAACGAGTGTCGGCACCGGCGGCTGGCTAAACATCGAGACGCTCATCGGCAACGGATCGCCCGGCAGTTCGTTGACCGGCCGCAGCATTTCCAGCGTCTGGACACTCAATGCCCCGCCGACCTTCTCGACTTACTTGGCGGCTGCATTCACGCTCAACTTCAGCGGGTTCACGTCGCTGCAAGGAGGCACGCGGACCGACACGTTCAACATTACCGGGGATTACGGCCCCGTGACTCTCAACGGCGGACTCGGCACGGACACGATCAATGTCAACACGGATATCACGCTGCTCGGCACCAGCGGCCTGTCGTTTACCGCGGAAGCGATCAATGTCGGATCGCATGTGATTTCGTCCGTGGACGGCAATCAAACTTACAACGGTCTGCTTAGCCTCTCCGGGTCCACGCTGAGCACCTCGGGCAGTGGCGAGATCGTGTTGGGGGACAACGTCTCGGTGGGCGGAACTCCAACCAGTTCCATCACCGGGCGGCTTAATCTGGGCGGGGCCAATCGAACGTTCACGGTCTCCAACGCCCCTGCGGGACTGGAAATCGGTGCCGTGATTTCGAATGGAACGTTGACTAAGTCGGGAAGCGGAACGCTCGTCCTGTCGTCAGGCACCGGTGCGAACACATACGCCGGGACGACGATCACAAACGGAATCGTGCGACTGGCGGACGATGACCTCTTGCCTGGCAACGTGATGATTGACAGCAATGGCACACTCAGTCTCAACGGTCACAGTGACACGATCGACGGGCTGACGGGGACGGGCGCTTTGAATAACGCTGCGGGTCTGGCAACCTTCACAGTTGGCGATCACGACGCCACGTCCGCATTTGGCGGCGTGATTTCCGGAGCCATCTCGCTAACAAAGATCGGGACTGGAACTCTGACGCTGCAGGGAACGAACACCTATTCCGGCGACACCACGATCAGCCTCGGGACGTTGAAACTCTCGGGGGGCAACATTCTGCCGGACGGCGTTGGCAAGGGGAATGTGTTCATCGACGCAGGTGCTGTGCTTGATCTGGGCGGGTCAGGCGAAGACATCAACGGACTCTCTGGCACGGGCACCGTAGACAACCTGTCGGGTAGCGGTACCTACACATTGATCGTCGGAGACAACAATCAGACGTCGATGTTTGACGGAGTCATTCAGGACACGACGGGGCACATTGCTCTGCAAAAGATCGGCACCGGGACGCTGACTCTGGCCGGAGCCAACCAGTACTCTGGTCCGACGACAGTCAGCGCCGGGACGTTGTCGGTCACCGGTTCAACTGCGACGGGAAGCCCGGTGACCGTCAGTTCCAGCGCCACGTTGACTGGGACCGGCATGATCGGCGATACGGTCAGCTTGTCCAATGGCGGCAAGCTGTCTCCCGGCCTTGCGGTCGGCACGTTGGCCACGGGAAGTTTGACACTGATCAGCGGCTCGCAATTCGTGGTCAACGTCAACGGCGATGCAATCGCCGGTACGGACTACGATCAACTCCAAGTCACCGGCACGGTCAATCTCGGCAACGCGACCTTGAGCGCGACCGGGGTCATCCCCGCCATCGGTAACGCCGAAATTGTGTTGATCGCCAACGACGGCACGGATGCGGTTGTTGGAACGTTTGCCGGTTTGGCTTCAGGAGCGACTGTCACTATTGATGGCGTGACGTTTCAGCTCAGTTATACCGGCGGCACGGGAAACGACGTCGTCCTGCGAGCTGGTGACACGCTCGTCAGTTTGGTCGCAGGAAATCTGACGATCACCGACATCAACTCCACCACGAACGACAACCTCGTCATCAAGTCCAATTCGGCCCTTAGCCGCTTCGAGATTTCCGACACAGCGGGCAGCGTGCTGGTCTCCTCGATCGCCGGAGCAACGTTCTTCAATGCGAGTACCGTGTTTGTTCCGTTCTCGTCAGTCGTTGGCACGCAGATCAACGTCCTGACGGGAGAGGGCAGCGACAGCCTGACAGTCGATTTGTCGCTCGGCAATTTTGGAAAGGGGATCACCTACACCGCGGGCAATCCGGCCGCTTCGCTCGGTGACAGCTTGACACTGGTCGGTGCGGGCACATTCACCAATATCACGCACACGTTTACCAGCAACTCCTCCGGTACGGTCAACATCACGGGCAACAGCCTGATCACTTACAGCGAAATCGAAGAGCCGATCACCGATAGCCTAGCGGCCGCGAACCGCAGCTTCACGTTCGCCGGCGCAGGCGAAACGATCACGCTCGCCGACTTTGCTGGAGTGGGACTGAACAGCATCGACTCAACACTTGGTGCGAACGTGAGATTCGGGAATCCGACAACGGCGCTGGCCATCAATCTGACCAGCGGTGCCGATACGCTGCTTGTCGAAGGCTTGGACCCAGCCTTTTCGGCGAACCTCACAATCGACGGCGACGGCGGCGATAACCTGACGTTCCAGACGAACGCAACGAATCTTGGAACGGGCAACCTGCTGGTGACGGATGTGGTCAATGTCACCTTCAACCAAACATTCACCACGACGGGTAATGCCGTTCTTTCGCTGACGGGCGGTGTCTCGCAAGGGGTTGGAGATATTATTACGGCGTCGGGCTTGGGTCTGATCGTCACGGGGACTGGCGCGACGACTTTGACGGAAGCCAACGATGTGAATGTGTTGGCGGCCAACACCGGCGGCACGATCCAGTTCAACGACTTCGACGGACTGAGCGTCGGCAGCGTGACCGCGCTCGGAACAACGGTGACCGGGATTACGACCAGCAGCGACGATGTGAAGCTGACAACCGGCAGCAGCTTGACGATCGACGACGACGTGTCGTTGAGCGCGGGCAACCTGTTTCTGGCAGTGACGGGAACCGTCTCGCAAGGGGCGGGGGACACGATCACGGCGGCTGGCTTGGGCTTGATGGTCAGTGGCACAACCACGCTGACGGAGGCCGGCAACAATGTGGCAACGCTCGCGGCAAGCAACGGCGGGACGATCAATTACACCGACGCCACCGCATTGACGGTTGGCAGTGTGAGCGTATTCGCGATGACCGTGACGGGTCTGACTACCACGGGCAACGTGAAACTAACGACGGTGGCCGGAAACCTGACGATCGACGAGGACATCAGCCTGGGGGTGAGCAACCTGTTCCTGGCAGTAACGGGCAACGTTTCGCAGAACGCGGGGGACACGATCACGGCGGCTGGCTTTGGCTTGATGGTCAGCGGATCGACCACGCTGACTGAAGCCAACGATGTGGACACGCTGGCCGCGAACAATGGCGGGACGATCAACTTCAACGACAGCGACGATCTGAGTGTCGGCAGCGTGACGGCGTTCATGACTGTGACCGGGATCACGACCAGCGGCGACGATGTGAAGCTGGCAACTGGCGGCAGCCTGACGATCGACGATGACATCGCGCTGGGGGCCGGCAACCTGCTGCTGAACGTGGCAGCCAATGTCACGCAGGTCGCCGGAGACACGATTGTCGCCAACGGTCTGGCGCTGATGGTGACCGGCACGACGACTCTGACCGACATTGGCAACAACGTGGCGATTCTCGCAGCCAGCACCGGCGATTCGATCAACTACGTCGATGCCAACGGATTGACCGTCGGTTCACTGACCGTCTGGGGAATGACGGTGACCGGGATCACGACCACAAACGACGACGTGAAGCTGACGACGACCGTCGCCAACAGCAACCTGACGATTGACGACGACATCGCGCTAGGAACGGGCAACCTACTGCTGAGTGTGACCGGCAACGTCAGCCAGGTCGCCGGCGACACGATCGTGGCCAACGGGCTGGCGCTGACGGTCACCGGCACGACAACGTTGACCGACGTCGGCAACAACGTGGTGACTCTCGCCGCCAGCACTGGTGATACGATCAACTATGTGGATGCCACCGGCCTGACAGTTGGCTCATTGACCGTGATGGGAATGGCGGTCAGCGGAATCACGACCAGCGGTGACAACGTAAAGCTGACGGCGACAGCCGCCGCCAGCGATCTGACGATTGATGATGACATCGCCCTCGGCGCAGGCAACCTGCTGCTGAACGTGACGGGCAACGTCACTCAGGTCGCGGGCGACACGATCATCGCCAACGGGCTGGCGTTGATGGTCATCGGGACCACGACCCTGACCGACATCGGCAACAACGTCGTGACGCTCGCGGCCAACACCGGCGACATGATCAATTATTTGGATGGCAACGGCCTGACGGTTGGTTCGTTGACCGTCTTGGGAATGACGGTCACCGGGATCACGACTACGAACGACGACGTGAAGCTCACGACGGCGGCGGCCAGTAGCAACCTGACGATTGACGATGACATTGCGCTGGGGATGGGGAATCTGCTGCTCAATGTTACCGGCAACGTTACGCAGGTCGCTGGTGACACAATTGTCGCCAACGGGCTGGCGCTGATGGTCACCGGGACCACGACACTGACCGACGGCGGCAACAACGTGGTCACACTCGCGGCCGGCACGGACGGAGCGATCAACTATTCGGACGCCAACGGACTCACGGTCGGTTCATTGACCGTCTTGGGAATGACGGTGACCGGGATCACGACCACGAACGACGATGTGAAGCTGACGACGACCGCCGCCAGCAGCAACCTGTCGATTGACGACGACGTAGCGCTGGGGACGGGCCATCTACTACTGAATGTGAACGGCAACGTCAGCCAAGTCGCCGGTGACACGATCATCGCCAACGGTTTGGCGCTGATGGTCACTGGCTCCACGACATTGACCGACGTCGGAAACAACGTGGCGACGTTCGCCGCCAGTAACGGTGGCACGATCAACTACACCGACGCCGATGGTCTGACGGTCAGTGCGCTGTCTGTTTTGGGAATGACGACAACAGGGATCACGACCTCAAATGACGACGTGAAGCTGACGACAACCGCCGCCAGTAGCCACCTGTCGATTGACGACGACGTTGCGCTGGGGACGGGCAACCTGCTGTTGAATGTGAATGGCAATGTCACTCAGGTCGCTGGTGACACGGTCATCGCCAATGGCTTGGCGCTGATGGTGACTGGCACCACGACACTGACTGACGCCGGGAACAACGTGGCAACACTCGCGGCCAGTAACGACAGCACGGTCAACTACACGGATGCCAACGGCTTAACGGTCGGTTCATTGAGCGTCTTGGGAATGACGGTGACTGGGATCACGACCACAAACGACGACGTGAAGCTGACGACGACCGCCGCCAACAGCAACCTGTCGATTGACGACGACATCGCGCTGGGCACGGGCAACTTGCTGCTGAATGTGAATGGCAACGTTAGCCAATTCGCCGGTGACACGATCATTGCCAATGGACTGGCGCTGATGGTCACAGGCTCCACCACATTGACCGACGTCGGGAACAATGTGGCGACGCTCGCCGCTAGTAACGGCGGCACGACTAACTACACCGATGCTGACGGACTGACAGTTGGCTCAGTGACTGCCTTGGGAATGACGACGACCGGGATCACGACGACAAACGACGACGTGAAGCTGACCACGACCGCCGCCAGTAGCAACCTGTCGATTGATGACGACATCGTGCTGGGGACGGGCAGCCTCATTCTGAACGTGAATGGAAATGTCACTCAGATCGCGGGCGATACGATCGTCGCCAATGGACTAGCGTTGATGGTCACTGGCACCACGACACTGACTGACACCGGGAACAACGTGGCGACGCTCGCGGCCAGCACTGGCGATACGATCAACTTTGTGGACGCCAACGGTCTGACGGTCGGTTCGTTGACGGTTTTGGGGATGACTACGACGGGGATCACGACCACGAACGACGACGTGAAGCTGGCCACGACCGCCGCCAGCAGCAATCTGACGATTGATGACGACATCGTACTGGGGACAGGCAACCTGCTGCTGAGCGTGACCGGTAACGTCAGTCAAATCGTTGGTGACACAGTCGTAGCCAATGGGCTGGCGCTGATGGTCACTGGCACGACGACGCTCACCGATGCCGGCAATAACGTGGCGACACTGGCCGCCAGTAACGGCGACACGATCAACTACGCGGATGCCGACGGACTGACGGCTGGTTCGTTGACCGTCTTGGGAATGACGGTGACGGGAGTCACGACCACGAACGACGAGGTGAAGTTGACGACTGGCGGCAATCTGTCGATTGACGACGACATCGCGCTGGGGACGGGCAACTTGCTGCTGAATGTGACGGGCAACGTCACACAGGTCGCTGGTGACACGATTATCGCCAACGGGCTGGCGCTGATGGTGACCGGCACCACGACATTGACTGACTCCGGCAACAACGTGTCGATTCTCGCGGCAAATAGCGGCGACACGATCAACTATGCCGACGCCGATGGTCTGACGGTCGGTTCGTTGACCGCTTTGGGAATGACGGTGACCGGGATCACGACCTCGAACGACGATGTGAAGTTGACGACTGGCGGCAATCTGGTGATCGACGACGACATCGCGTTGGGGACGGGCAATCTGTTTCTGAACGTGACAGGCAACGTCAGCCAAATCGCGGGCGACACGATCGCTGCCAATGGGTTGGCGCTGATGGTCACTGGCACGACCACCCTGACTGACGCGGGCAACAATGTGGCGACGTTCGCCGCCGGTAACGGCGGTACGGTCAACTACACCGACGCCGATGGCCTGACGGTTGGCTCATTGACCGTCTTGGGAATGACGGTGACGGGGATTGCGGCCACGAACGACGACGTGAAGCTGACGACGACTGCCGCCAGCAGCAATCTGACGATTGACGACGACATCGCGCTAGGGACGGGCCATCTGCTGCTCAATGTGACCGGCAATGTCACGCAGGTCGCTGGCGATACGATCGTCGCCAACGGGTTAGCGCTGATGGTCACCGGCACCACGACACTGACGGATATTGGGAACGACGTAGCAACGCTGGCTACCAGCACCGGCGGTACAGTCAACTACATGGATGTCAACGGATTGGCGGTCGGTTCGCTGAGCGTCTTGGGAATGACGGTGACCGGGATCACAACCACGAACGACGATGTCAAGTTGACGACCGGCGGCAATCTGATGATTGACGACGACATCGCACTCGGAATGGGCAACCTGCTGTTGAACGTGACCGGCAACGTCAGCCAGGTCGCTGGTGATACGATCATCGCCACTGGGCTGGCGCTGATGGTCACCGGCACGACGACATTGACCGACGCTGGCAACAGCGTGGCGATTTTCGCGGCCAACACGGACGGGACGATTAACTACACCGACGCCAACGGCCTGATGGTTGGTTCACTGAACGTGCTGGGTATGACGTTGACGGGAGTCGCGACCAGTAACGACGACGTGAAGCTGACGACGACCGCTGCCAGCAGCAACCTGTCGATTGACGATGACATCGCGTTGGGGTTGGGCAACTTGCTGCTGAACGTGACGGGCAACGTCACTCAGGTCGCTGGCGACACGATTGTCGCCAACGGTTTGGCGCTGATGGTGACTGGCACGACGACACTGACAGACGCGGGCAACAACGTGGCGACGCTCGCGGCCAATAACGGCGGCACGATTGATTACGTTGACGCCAACGGTCTGACGGTCGGTTCGCTGACCGTCTTGGGAATGACGGTGACCGGCATCACCTCGACGAACGACAATGTCACGATCTGCGTCATGGCGGGGAATTTGTCGCTCACGCAAGATGTGAATGTGGGAGTTGGCACGCTGCGGTTGCAGGCGGACGGGGCCACGAGCAGCATCACTCAGACGAGCGGTGCGATCACCGCCGCAGCTCTCGGTCTGCGAGCCGGCAGCGGCGGCATCAGTTTGCCGAGCGCGAGCAACGATGTGGAGACGATCGCGGCCTCGACCACCGGCAGTTTCAGTTTCCAGGATGCCGATGGATTCGCGATCGGCACGGTCACGGCCTCCGGTTGCTTCACGCCGGACGTGGTCGGGATCACCAGCACCAATCTGGAACTGTGCGTTGCGGCCGGCAACCTTGTGATCGGTTCGAGCATCAACGTAGGCGCGAACAGCGTGCGACTCCAGGCGACCAGCGGCAGCGTGACGGAAACGGGAACGGCCACGATCACGGCTGCCGTGCTGGGTGTTCGAGCGGGAGGTGGCAACGTCACGTTCAACAACGACAACGATGTGGACACGCTGGCCGCGTTCGCCAGCGGTAATGTCAGCTTCAAGAATCAGAATGGCATCAACGTCGGCACCGTGACGGCGGGGGATTGCTTCCTCGCGACAAATGGCGTCAGCACAACGGCCGAGACGATCAGCGTCACGAACAATGTGAGCGGCAACCTCACCGTCAGTCAGGCCGTGAGCGCTGGCGGAGCGAACAACGTGACGCTCGACGCGAACGGCGTGAATGGCGATCTGCTGGTGAACGCCGCTGTCTCTTCGGGGGGCGGGTTGATCACGCTGACGGCCGACGACCAGGTTCGCTTGTTTGCCGCCGGTGATATCACGACCAGCGGCAGTGGCGGAGTCAGCGTGACAGCGAACGCCTCGGCGACCGACGGCGATTCCGGTGACGAACTGCGGCTTGATGACGGTGCCGTGATCGATGCGGGAAGCGGGACGATCACGCTCAGCACGTCCGGCGTGAATGGCGGCGATGTGACGCTCGGTCGGCTGATCACGACGAACTCGACCGCCAGCGCGGTGACGATCACCTCGAATGGGAGCGTACTCGACGGCGGCGACACCGGCGGCGCGGACATCGAAGCAAATTCCGGCACGGTGAACATCACAACGGGTACGTCGATTGGCTCGGTTGCCAACTCGCTCGACACCCGCGTAGGAACGCTGAACGCCACGGCGACCGCTGGAAAAATCTTCATCAAGGAAGTGGATGCTCTCACGCTGGCTAACGTCACCACGACGAATGACGACGTCACGATTTGCATCATGACGGGAAATTTGTCGCTGACGCAGAATGTGACTGTGGGGACTGGCACACTGCGGTTGCAGGCCGATGGGGCGACCAGCGGCATCAGTCAGTCGGGCGGCAGGATCATCGCGGCGGCTCTGGGTCTGCGAGCCGGCAGCGGCGGCATCAGCTTGCCGAGCATGAGCAACGATGTGGACACCGTCGCGGCCACGACCACTGGCAGCTTCAGCTTTCAGGATGCCGATGGATTCGCAACCGGGACGGTCACGGCCTTTGGCGACTGTTTCACTCCGGACGTGGTCGGTATCACCAGCAACAGTCTGGAACTGTGCGTCGTGACCGGCAACCTCGTGATCGGTTCGAACATCTCCGTGTCAAACGTGCGACTCCAGGCGACGGCCGGCAGCGTGACGGAAACGGGGTCGGCCGCGATCACGGCTGCAGTGCTGGGGGTCCGCGCAGGGAGTGGCAACATCACGCTCAACAACGACAACGATGTGGACACGCTGGCCGCGTTTGCCAGCGGCAGCGTCAGCATCGTCAATCGGAATGGGGTCGATCTCAGCACCGTGGCGGCGGGCGATTGCTTCCTCGTGACGAACGGCGTCAGCACGACGTCGGGGACGATCAGCGTCACGAACAACGTGAGCGGCAATCTCACGGTCAGCCAGGCCGTGAGCGCGGGAGGCGTGAACACCGTGACGCTCGACGCGAATAGTGCAACCGCCGATCTGATCGTGAACGCGGCTGTCTCTTCGGCTGGTGGGACGATCACTCTGACGGCCGACGACGACGTGACGTTCGGAGCCGCCGGCGATGTCAGCAGTAATAACGGCAACATCACGATCACCGGTGATGCGAACGCCTCCGTCGCTGGCTCGGTCACGATGAATGCTGGCACGCTCGTCAATGCGGGATCGGGCACGATTATCGTTACCGGCAGAGGGACGATCACGCTGGGCGGCCTAACGACATCCAATGCGACAACCTTGGCCGTGACGGTCACCAGTTCGGCCGGCGCGATCGTGGAAGCCGGAGACACGTTCACCGAGATCGTGGCAAATTCAGTTGGCGCACGCGTCACGCTTTCTGCCGCGACCAACATCGGCGCGGCCGCTCCGGCCACGATCGACACGACCGTCGCCAACCTCAATGCCACGACGACCAATGGCGGCATATTCATCACCGAAACCAACGGCCTAACGCTCAATACGGTGTCGGCTGGCGGAGCGGGCAGCGACATCGATGTCACGAGTACCACGAGCAACATCACGGTGAATGACGTGAGCGCTGTGGACGATGTGACGCTCGCCGCCACGGCTGGCTCGATCCTTGACGATGGCAGCGACGCAACCGTGATCTCCGGTGATGCCTTGACGTTCTCCGCGAGAAATACGATCGGTGCTCCGCTCGGCGGCACGGCAGTTGAGGACCTCGACACGACTGCAGTCTCGATCACGGCGACGACGACTGGGTCGGGCGCGAACAACGGCATTTGGATCACCGAAACCAACGCGGTGACGATCACGAACGCGACGACGGCAGACGGTGTCATCGAGCTGCAATCGGGCGGAGCGATGACGGCAACGTCGGTCACGGCGGGAGGCACCGGTCGCAACATTCGTTTGCAAACGATGACGGGGAACATCGGGCTGGGCGCGATCACGGCGACCGGCGACGGCGTGCGAGCACGCTCGGCTGGGGCGATCACGGACGTCAACGGCGGGACAAACAATTTCACCGCCGATCGGTTGCAACTGGTCGCGGTCAGCGGAATTGGCAGCAGTGATGCGATCGAGACAACGGTCACGACGCTCGCGAGCAGCAACACGACATCGGGGAACATCGCGGTCACGAACAACGGCGCGCTGATTGTCGGTAGTGTCGGCCCGTTGTTTGGTCAGACACTCAACGGCGTGACGAACGGCGGCACGGACAACATCACGATCGCCGCGACCAAGTCGCTGACTATCAACTCCGCAGTCGGCGGCGGTGGCGACATCACGCTGGCGGCTGGAGACAGTGCGAGCGATGACGATGACCTGACGATCAACGTGAATGTTGGCAGCACGGGAACCGGTTTTGTCGAACTCCGCGCTGGCGACGACATCGTTCAAACGGCGGGTGCGATCACGATCGGGGCGGGCGGACTGGTCGGCTTCACTGCCGACCACGAAGGAGCCGGCGGTGGCGATACCGATCGCGGCGGAGTCAGTCAGCTCGGCGGCAGTTTGACGGCCACGAAAGTGGTGTTCCGTTCGGGAGAAGCGGTCGATTTCGGTACCGCCGGGACGAGCAACGTCGATCACTTGGCGGCCAGCATCACGCAGTCGGGATCGACGTTCAAGTACCGAGACGTGGACGACATCGACATCGCGTTTGTCGGTGGGATTCACGGCATCACCACCAACGACGGCAACGTGCTGATTCAAGCGCCGAACCACACGATCAACGTTACGGACTCCGTGATCACGGCGGGCGCGGGGTCCGGAGGAACGATTTCGATCACCGCCGGAGTGATCGATCAGGCGGACGGCAGCGTGATGGATGCCGGAGCGGCGACAATCACGCTCTTAGCCGATGGCAACATTACGCTGGGGAATGTCACCACGACGAATGCGGGCCTGGCCGCAATCACAATCACTTCGACCACCGGGGGAATCGTGGACGGCGGCAACACCGGCGGCGCGGACATCGAAGCGAACAGCGGCACGGTCACGATCACGACCCGCGGCGCGATCGGTTCTGCCGGAGCGGGCGCGATCGACACGCAAGTCGGAACGCTCAAGGCCACGTCGACGACCGGCGGCATTTTCATCAACGAAGCCGATGCAATCACGCTGTCGAATGTCACGACGGCCAACGGAGCGATCAACATCACTGCGGGCGGAACGATCACAGCGACGAATGTCGTCAGCAAGACCGACAGCGATGCCAACGACATCCGGCTCACGACAATCACCACCGGTGATATCTTAGTCGGGATCGTGCAGATCTCGACCACCGGAACCGCGACGGCGGGGGACATCTTCTTGACGTCGGCGGGAGCGATCGAAGAAAGCGGGGCCGATGCAGCTCGTGATTTGATTGCTCAGGAACTGCATCTCGTGGCCGGAACGGGGATCGGAGCACTCGGCGCAATCGAGTTTCTGGCGAGCCTTGTCTCGGCCGATGTGATTGGAGCGGGGGACATCAATCTGGCCGCCGACACCACAACTGACATGACTGTGACGTCGCTGACGAGCGTCGGCGGCAACATCGATTTTGAGCTAGCCGGAAACGCGAACTTGTTCTTCACCGGACCGATCAGCAGTGGTAGCGCGACGGTCAACGGCGGCAACATCACGCTGAACCACCCCGATGGCAAAGTGACAGTGGCGGATGACTTAGCGACCGACATCAGTTCCGGAGCGGGGGGCGTGCCGGTGGTGTTTCATCAGCCGATCGCCTTGGATTTGTCGTTCACTTCGGCAACCGGAGCGGTGTTGATCGTTTCGGGTGCAACGGTCAACCGCGATATCGTGCTCGGCGCGGGGAATATCACGATCAATGGCAAGGACCAGCCCGCCGTATCGCCCGGGTCGCCGACGATGCCGCGCGTCGAAGTACCGCCGCCGCCGATCGAATTGCCCAAGTTCTTCGTTCCCGACGCGATCGTGATCACGCCCGCACGAAACACGACCGAAACGATCAGTTCCGGGGCCGTCTCATCGTCGATTCTGACCGACGAGTTCTACGAATTGCGACGGTCGAACGAAGACGGAACGATCGAAACCGAACGGCTCAACGAATTCAGCGGCGAGGCATTGCTTGATCAAGCCAAGCTGGAAGAGTTCATGCAGGATCGCGGGGACGGTGACTACGAGATTTGGTTCGCCACTAAAGACGCGAGAGATGGTGCTCAGATCGAACGCCGCGTGATGCAGTTCAGATTGCAAGACTTCCACATCGTGCCGACCACCAGCGATACGCCCAACTTGATCCCGGAACAGAAACTCGCCCCGCAGCCACCGGCCAACAAGCCGATTCCAGAACAACCCGAACAGCCGCAAGGAGCGAATGGTAACGACTCGTTGGATGCCGCCGCGGACACGATGAGTTCGCTGGAATCGGATTTGACTGACGGGATGTTGCCGGTTTCAGAGTTCGTGTCGCACGACGTCTTACACCGGATCGACGGTGTCAACAGTGACGACATGGAACAATCGGAGTCGGAAGTTGTCACTGGCGAACAAACCGCCGGAGCCGTCATGCTGTTGACCGCCGCCACCTGGCGACGTCGGCGAAGAACATCGTCCAGCGACAACTCGACGTTCTCTAAGTCCGCCCGACTCGCGCGCCGCTGGCAGCGTTAATGGCGGCGTGTGGCCGGAGACCTTGCGATGTCGAATGACTTACTGCTGAACGTTGGCGATCCAGCCCCCGATCTGACGTTGCCAGACGATCAAGGTCAGCCGGTGCGATTGTCGGATCGCTGGCGACATGGCCCGATCTCGCTGGTGTTTGTACGGCACTCCGGGTGCACGCTGTGCCGAGGTCATGCGGATGCGCTGCGGAACTTTTATCCGCAGATTCAGGCCGCCGGCGGCGATGTTCTGCTCGTCACGATGAACGAACCAGAGAAGTTAGCAACGTTCAAAAAGCAGCTTCAGTTGCCGTTCACCTGCTTGGCCGATCCACAGCAAGCGGCATATCGAGCTTATCAATGTCCGCGCGGAAGTTGGTGGTCAGTCCTCGGACCGGCGATGTGGTGGCGAGCGACTTGGATGTTGTTCAAACACGGATTGGGCAAGCCGTTGGGCGACGTCCGTCAACTTCCCGGCAGTTTCGTGATCGACCGCCAGGGGACGATTCGCTTTGTACATCGCAGTCAACATTCCGCCGACTGGGCTTCGCCGGACGAGTTGGTTCGCACGCTCTCCGCCATTTGCGTTGAAACGCAGCCATTAGCCGCCGGCTGATTTGACGCAAGAAAGCCCGAACCAATGAGTCAACCGCCAGGTCCATCCGCCACGCCGGATTCGAGAACATCGCTGAGTTTCTTGGACGGCGTGGAATGGATCGGTAACAAACTTCCCGATCCGGCGTTTCTCTTCGTCTTGGCGTTGTTCATCACTTGGGGGGCCTCGGCCTGGTTGGCTCCGATTGAGTTTTCGGAGCTTGATCCGCGAACCAAGCAGCCGATTCAAGTGGTCAGCCAATTGACGGCTCATTCGCTGGTGAGCTTTCTGGCGAACATGGTCAAGACGTTCGTCGAGTTTCCGCCGCTGGGATTGGTATTGGTCTCGATGCTGGGAGTGGGGGTGGCCGAGCACACCGGATTCATTCCGGCGATACTGAAGAGTTTACTGCGAGTGACTCCGCGACGATTCCTAACGCCGATGCTGTTGCTGGTGGGAATCCTGAGCCATTCGATTGGCGACCCTGGCTTCGTGTTGGTGATTCCGATGGGAGCGGTGATGTATGCCGCCGCCGGGCGACATCCGTTGCTGGGGATCACGACGGCGTTTGCCGGTGTGGGTGGCGGCTTCAGCGCGAACTTCCTGCCGTCGGGGCTCGATCCACTGTTGCAGGGCTTCACGCAAAAGGCAGCTCAGATCATCGACCCAGACATCGTCGTCAATCCGCTCTGCAACTGGGGATTCATGAGCGCCTCGTGCCTCGTGATTATCGGAGTCGGCTGGTACGTGAGCGACTGCATCATCGAGCCACGACTCGAACGCCTGGCCGTAGACGGTGAGGCGACGGATACGACAACGGTCATTCATCTTGAGCCGCGCGAGATGCGTGGACTCGTCGCTGGCGTCGCCGTGCTCGTGGCTGGCTTGATCGCGCTGGCTTGGTCGGCTTGGCCGTCGGATTCGCCGTGGCGCACGCCGGAGGGAAGTCTGGTCGGACGCGATGTGCCGCTGATGAAGTCGCTTGTGCCGCTGATCTTTCTGCTGTTCTTGTTGCCGGGTGTCGTCTACGGTTACGTCGCGAGAACTGTCAGAAGCCACCGCAACATTGTGCAGGGGATGACCAAGTCCATGCACGCAATCAGCTACTACCTGGTCATGGCCTTCTTTGCCTCACAGTTCACTGCGGCGTTCACGCAATCGAACGTGGGCGTGCTGCTGGCGGTCAAAGGAGCCAGTGCGCTGGCCGCTTGGAAACTGCCTCCACAGTTGACGATCCTGGGCATCATTCTGCTGACGGCGGCGGTCGATCTGTTGATCGGCTCGGCCTCTGCGAAGTGGGCGCTCTTGGGACCGATCTTTGTCCCCATGCTGATGTCGTTGGGAATCTCGGCGGAGCTTACTCAAGCGGCGTATCGCATCGGCGACTCAACGTCGAACATCATCACGCCCCTGATGCCGTACTTTCCGCTGGTGGTCGTGTACGGCCAGCGCTATGTGAAGAACACCGGGATCGGCACACTGACTTCGCTGATGTTGCCGTACTCGCTGTCGTTTCTGGTGGCCTGGAGTGCGTTGCTGATGTTGTTTTGGACGCTCGGCATCCCGTTGGGCTTGCAGGCCCCGTACAACTACAACCCATGACCGGTCGTCACAGACCGTTGACCAACCGAGCCGGTGATTCGACACTCAGCCCAATTCACCGCCGGACGACGGCGTCGCGAAAACTCAGCCCAGGGAGACACGAAATGTTGTTGCAAGAAATGACGTGGCCAGAGATTGGCAAATTGTCGCGAGACATTCCGGTGCTGGTGCCGGTGGCGGCCCTCGAACAGCATGGGCATCATATGCCAGTTTTCACCGACAGCATGTTGCTCGGCGAAGTAGTGCGACGAGTCGGCGACACGCTGCGCGACCGCGTGTTGATTGCTCCGGTCATGTGGCTGGGGAATTCGCATCACCACATCGACTTTCAAGGGACGCTGTCGGCCAGCCCGCGCGTGTATCTCGATCTGCTCAACGACTTGGCCGAGAACTTGATCACGCACGGGTTTCGCCGAATCGTGTTCCTCAACGGACACGGTGGCAACACGACACCGGGCAAGCAAGCGGTGTTCGAGATGCGGCAGCGGCATCGAGTTCGAAATGATTTGTTGCTGCTGTTTGGAACTTACTGGGATCAAGCCAAGCCGAATGACGGCCGCGCCGATTTGGTGCAATCGCAAATGGGTCATGCCTGCGAATGGGAAACGTCCATGATGCTGCGACTGGCTCCGCAACTGGTGAAGAATCACACGCAGGTCGAAACGGTTCCGTTCGGATTTGCTTTTGAACCGGCGTATCGAGGTTGGATCACGAAAGACCGGACCGTTCCCGGTCACATCGGCCATCCGCGCGAGGCCACGGCGGACAAGGGTGAGTACTTGTTCGGAAAATACTCAGCTGGCGTGGTCAAACTGCTGGAGCAAGTTATTGCTTGGGACGGAAAAAGCTGGGACTAATCCTTCGTAGCGATCCATTCGTGAAATCGACTGTCATCGACGTTGCGTCCGCTGATAACGGCCACGATGTCGCCATCACCAGTGATGTTCACTTTGCCGTACAGCAAGGCCGCAATGGTGACTGCTCCCGATGGTTCCGTGCGCAGGCCGTGATGGTCGTATATCCAACGCATCGCCTGTTGCGTCTCCGAATCGGGGACGCTCACCGCGTGAGTCACATGCTGTTTCAGGATCGGCCAGTTGTGTTCGCCGACATCGTAGGACAACAAGCCGTCACAGATGCCGGTTGGCCGCTCGATGCGCATTCGCGTGCCAGCGGCGAGCGATTGTGCGAAGTCGTTCGCGGTATCCGGCTCGACGCCGATGATCGCCGCCTTGGGAAATCCGTCAGCGATGGCCAGCGCGTGGCCGGACATCAAGCCGCCGCCGCTGACCTGGCACAGGAACTGCGTGACTTGGCGGTTCTGCCGTTGCAACTCTGCGACAATTTCTAGACCGCCCACGCCGTTGCCGGCGATGACGTGCTGGTCGTCGTAGGGAGACGCTTGAACGGCTCGTTCCTGCTCGGCGATTTCGTGAGTCAGGCGATCTCGCTCGCCGGTCTCGTGGTCGCGAGTGATATCGTAGGTGCGGATCTCCGCGCCGAACGACCGAGTCAGGTCGAACTTCACACGTGGGGCGCTGTCCGGCATCACGATGATGACTCGCTTACCGTACCGCATTCCGGCGAAGGCGATTCCCGACGCGAAGTTGCCCGACGAATGAGCCGCGACGGGGCGCGATCCGATGCGCTCCAAGTTGTTCGCCATCCAATTCAGAGCGCCCAGCAGTTTGAATGATCCCGAAGGAGTCCAACCGTAGTCCTTCAGCCAGACTCGGCGAATGGGCGACAGGCCGAGCTGCTTCTCCAACGCATACGACCGAATCAGTGGCGCGGGAGAAACATGTTGCCGGATCACCGTCTCGGCTGTGTGGACGTCCCGAATGGTGACGATTGGAATCGACATCGTTGGCTCCTCCTGCGTGTGAATTCCACTTTAGACACTTTGTTCAAAACATGCGCGTTTTTGCACGCATTGTTTTTTGCACGCACAATGATACGACGCTCCGCATCGCTAATCACGCCGCGAAGTGTCGTGCCACATTGCAGCCAGAGGCCGAGTTCGGCAAGCTGCCGCCCAGGCTCTGCCAACCGCTCATCTGACAACCAACCACTCGGAGAAATCGACTCATGAAAATGGAACGGATTTCACTCACAAGTCCTCATGGCGAAAAAGCTCAGTCAACAACGCAGGCGGTCAGAGCTGGAAACCTCATCTTCGTCGGCGGTCAGATGTCGCTCGACGAACAGGGTCGAGTTGTCGGCTCGGACATCACCGCGCAGGCACGGAATGCGTTCGAGGCGTTGAAGCGGGTTCTCGCTGAGACGGGTGCCGAGATGAAAGACGTCGTCAAGCACAACATTTATTTCCATTGCGACGGTGACGAGGCGGCCGTTGCGAAATTTCTCGAAGAACTCGATCAAGTGCGTCTCAGCTATTTCTCGGACCCCGGCCCGACCACGACTGAGACACGAGTCGGGCTCGACCGCGAAGGAGCGCTGATTCTCGTCGATGCCTGGGCGGTCGTCGGCGAATCGAAAGAACGGCTGATGCCGGAAGGTCATTGGAACTGGAGCCAGTCGCTGCCGTTCTCTCACGGTTGGAAGGTCGGCGACATGATCTTCGTCGGCGGTCAGCGATCACTTGATGCACAGGGCCGCGTGCTGGGGATCGGCGACATAGAGGTTCAGACCGATCACGCCTTTCGCAATCTCGACACGCTGCTGCGCGCCGCAGGCGGCGACCGCAATAGCCTAATGCGGCAGAACACCTACTTCCGCTTCTTCGGCCAGGGACGTGAAGTGACTACCTATTGGGAGAAGATGACGAACGTGCGGAGACGCTATATGTCGATCCCCTCGGCGGCCGGCGCGGGCCTGCGGATCACCGGCATGCCGAACCCCCAGGAGCTGATCCAAGTCGAAGGGATCGGTGTGCTCGGCGACAGCAAGCAACGGCTGCAACCCGACAATCATTGGGACTGGAGCATTCCCAACACACAGTTCACTCAGGGCTGGCGAATCGGCAATCTTGCGTTCATTGGCGGCCAGATCTCCGCAGACAACAAAGCTCAGGCGGTCGGCCAGGATATGGAGACGCAGGCTCGCAACGTGTTCCGGTTCATCCGCAGCGTCCTGCGTGAAGGGGGACTTGATGAGAGCGACGTAGCCAAACTCTACATTTACTACCACGCCCCCGACGACTGGGCAAAAATCGCCGAGGCAACGGCTACGATCGCCGCCGTACAGCGTGAGTTTTATCCGGACCCCGGTCCCTGTTCGACATCGGTTCGAGTATCTGGCTTTGCGTTTGAAGACCTGCTGATTGAGATCGAAGCGTTGGCCGTGGTTTCAGGTGTGAAATGATGCTGACGTCGTATGACTTTTTGGCTCCTCAGCGAATTGTTTTCGGATGGGGGCGGCGTGTGGAACTGGGTACGTTGGCGAAGTCACTCGGCCAACGAGCGTTCGTCGTCAGCGGATCGCGGACACTCGACTCAAACGGGACGATGTCGGAACTGTTTGGCCTCCTGACTGCAGCCGGTCTCACGGTCGAGAAGCTGACCACTCAAACTCGCGAGCCGGAAGTTTCGGATGTTGATGAGGTCGTCTGGCGGCTGCGAGAGATCGGCCTTCGCGACGGCGATTTGATCGTGGCAGTTGGCGGCGGCTCGGCAATTGATCTGGCGAAAGCGGTGGCCGCACTGGCGACGAACGATCACGGCACGAGCGTGCAAGATTTTCTGGAAGGTGTCGGTCGCGGGCTGAAGCTGGAACGACCGCCACTGCCGCTGATCGCGATGCCAACAACCGCCGGGACTGGGACCGAAGCGACGAAGAACGCCGTGATTTCCTCGTTCGATCCGCCATTCAAGAAAAGTCTGCGGCACGATTTGATGATCCCGAAGATCGTTCTCGTCGATCCCGAATTGACCGTCAGCCTGGCGCGCGACACGACAGCTCACACTGGCATGGATGCGATCACGCAATTGATCGAAAGCCTGATCTCGCGCCGAGCCAAACCGATCCCGCGAGCACTGTGCTGGCAAGGTCTTGAACTCGCGATACCCGCGATGTTCACTCTGTCTCGCGATCGGATGAATCGCAAGGCACGCGAAGCGATGTCGCACGCAGCGTTGTTGTCGGGAATATCTCTGGCGAATTCCGGTTTGGGCGTGGCCCACGGAGTCGCCGCAGCGCTCGGTGTTCAGGCCAAAGTCCCGCACGGTTTGGCTTGTGCCATGATGCTACCCGTCGCGCTGCAAATCAATCGCGATATCGCACAAGCCGATCTGGCTCAGCTTGGCCGGCTCGCCAGCCAGTGGTTGATCGACGAATCGAACCTCCGAGCGATCAGTTTCGACAGCCCCGACGAAGTGGCTGTGATGCACCTGCAAGCCACGATCCGTGCGCTCAACGACCGACTAAACATTCCAAAGCGATTGTCCGCACTCGGTATCCTGCGCAACCAATTGTCCGAGTTGGTTCAAGGCTCACACGGCAACAGCTTCGACGGCAACCCGCGTGATGTCAGCGACGGCGAACTGCACCAAGTCCTCGAAGCGATGTTGTAGCACCAGGTCGCTCGAATTTACTTCAACAACTTCGCCAGTTCATCAACTCCTGCTTTCAGTCCCGCAGTGTCTGGAGTGGCGATCACGATCACATTCTTTTCGACAGCAAATGGGGACCAGCACAAGCTGACGAGTGCTCCACCGGGGCCGGGGTATTTTTCGTCGGCAATTTGTGGCAACAATTCGCTGGCTTGCAGGATCGCGACTGTGCGGCTGGTGGCGCTGCTGCCTAGGACCAGCAGGTGCGAATCGGTGGTGTACGCTTCGGGTAGTTGAGCCGGAAGTTGATACGCGCCGACGTGCGAGGTCAGGCTCGACCACGGTTTTGACCAGCGTGTTCGGAATTCGGGAGTTGTCTTTTCTTCACGTTGCTTGGCATTGAGCGGATTGATTTGGCGCTGTTCGTTGACGTGTAATTTGACTCCCGGTTCATAGCACTGCTCGACTTCACCGCTGAAATCGACGAAGCCTTCGCCACCGATGATCACGACACTTTTGGGGAGCTTCCAATCGGTCGTGACATCTTTGCCATCGAGCGTTTTCGCGGTGAACGTGCCGTCGGCGGATGTGCTCAGCTCGATCGTGTGTTCGGCAGCGATCTTAATCAGCGGGGCCTCGGGATCGACCGCAAAGACTTTTGCGTACGGATTCCAAACGCGCGGGTAATGGATCTTTTTCAGGATCGACTCTTCGGAAGCTTGGGTCACTTTGACACCGGCCGCAGTAAGCTTCTCGGTCAGAAGTTTCACGACATCCGCCGGCGCGGTCGGTTCAACGGCGAGTGTGATCTGCGGCTTCGACAGCAGAAAAATCTTAAGCCGTTCTTCATCAAAGACTCGCACCGGCGCGACCGGTCTCGCGATGCGGGCCTCGATCGCATGAGCGGCTTTCGTTTCGGCGGCGAGGCTTGCGACCGGGGACGTGATCTTCACGACGTAATCGCCAGCCGGAGCATTCGCGCCCAGCGGCAGCGTGTCGTGATATTTGCCAGCCAAATTCATGGAGCGGTTGAGGCGATACAACTCCCGACCGGTCGGGTCGGTGACGGTGACGAGCAGCGGCCACGGCATGCTGAGCTTTTGCAGCGTCGCTTCCAGCAAGATCACGCCCCGATTCACCGCCGCGTTGACGGTCAGGCCAGTCGGTTCGCGCGGCGCGAGAAAAAAGACTTTCATCTCGCCAGGAGCGAACTGCGCGGCGAACGGCTTCGACGGGTCGGCCAGTTTTTGCGACTGCTCAAAGTTCGGACCTTCGAGCGTGTACACGAACTGAGCTTGCTGACTGAGCGTAAGCGTCGCAGTCTGCGGAGCGTAGTTGTAAATCGGATACTTCTTGTCGTCGGCAATCTGCGGCAGCGATTCGTGGCCGTTGATCGCCAGCACGATGCGGCCCTCGCCGCCTGACTGCTGTTCGATCACGAGTTCCGTTGAATCGGTTGCGACCCATGACTTTGATGTCGTCTGCTTCAGAGCGGCTTTGAACGGCCCGACTGCGTTACGAACCGGATCGTCCATGAAGTGATTCGTTTGAAAGAGGCTGGCTTCGCGGGGCGATTTGAAACTCTTCGGGTCTTGCTGGAACAGAACGTTCCAACGATACGACAAGCCTTTGAGATCGACCTCGGCGACGATCGGTTGACCGAAGTTGGACACTGTCGAACCCCCTGTGCTACGGTCGATCACGATTCGGCCGCCGGATGTGACAAACGCTTTGATCGCGTCTTGAATCGGAGCCGGGAAGTCAAAAGTTTGGCCGACGATGACTAGCGTCTTGTAGTTGCGAAGGACTCCGTACGGCAGCGTTCGTTCGTGAATGATGTGCGCGGGGAAGCCGGCTCGCGACAGCGCATAGTGTGCGGTGAGTACCGTCTCTTTGTAGTCGCCGCCGACGTTGTAGGCGTTGATGTCGATCTCCTTGCCCTTGAGCGCGGTGTTCTCCGGCAGTGAGGCGATCATCAACTTGATCGGCTCACCGGTTTTCTTGGCAGCCTCGCGGGCGGTGATTTCTTTTTCACGCATCGCGATCTCGGTGAAGCTCCACAAGACGGCGGTGTCGTGACCGGTTTGCAGTGTCTCTTTCAAGACCGGACCGATCCGCTTGGCCGCGTTGTTGACCTCGGCCAAGTCGGCGGGCTTCATGGCGGACGTGTTCAGCCACCAGTTGCTGTTCAAGCCGGCGGCCAACATGCCGTTCATTGCGGCTCGATAAGCGTATGTCTGCTGCGGCGGCGGAACCGAGTCGCCGAACAACTGCCCGTTCATCGCGTGAGCCAATCGTGAATGCGGATCGTGCGATTTCTCCAGCGCGACCCCGCTGTACGCCCCCAGACGATCAATTCCCCAATCGACGAACACATGCGACGACGGGATATCGTTCACTTCCTGGTTGAGCGGATCAGTACCATCCATGATCGCTTGTGGAGCGTATAGGTCGGTGCTAAACGTCGCCTGTGGCCAGACCAGTTTCAAATCGCGCCTCGCCTGACGTTGGCACTCCTTCATGATCTCGACACGAATCGTCATGTACTTCAACCAGTCTTCGACCGATCGCGACGCCGGATCGTTCGTGAACTGCCAGCCGCGCGCTTCGTACCACACCTGCTCGTCCCAATCGGGATACCCCGATGCCGTGCCGCCTGCTGGCGTCTTGCCCCAGCCGAGACCCGGTTCGTCGAGTGTCCCGATGCTCTGCACATTGGCCCCGAAGCGGCGAATCCTCTGCGACGTGTGAAAACTCAGCAACCGCATTGCATCGTTCATGTCCGCTGCTCCCCAGCTCTTCATCGAGCCGAACGGCTTATGCGTCACATAGCCAGTCCAATACATGTAAACCATGCTCGGCAAGTTGGCCGCGATCGCTTGCTCGAAAGTCTTCAGCCCCGCCGATACATGACCTCGCGGACTCAAATTCGGCCCGCTTCCGTTGGCAGCGTATCGCCCGAACGAGAACGCATTGCTGAGAAAGAAGTTTGCGCCCCCCGCCTTGAGTTCATGGAATGCCGACGTCTGCGACACCAGCATCGTCGAATCAACAACCCCGCTGCTGACTGTCAGCTTTGCGACTTCATTCCCATCGAGCTTGACCGAATAGACATCCGGAGCCAGCGAACCGGCCGTCACTTCGAGCGTCTTCGTCCCCGGCCCCACCACTTCAAATTTCAACGAGCCGATTCCCGCGACCGATGGCACCAGTTCCACGGTGGCCTTCGCTCCGTCAGCCAGTCCGGCAACAGCCAATTCAACCGGTTCATGCGAGTAAAACGCTGCCCGCTCTTGCGGAAACAACAACTCGGCGGCGGGTGATTGAGCGATGCAGGTCGCCGTGACAAGCCAGCAGAGAATAAACTTGACGAGGCGATTCATCGGGCAGGCTCCTTCGGGCAGGCAGTTGAAATGGATGGCGAGACAATGTCGCTGTCCATTCCGCAAAATGGAAGCGGGATTAGAAATCCGTCGAGCGGTCATCGCCGAATTCCAACTCACCACCATCGACGAAATCAAAGCCTGAGTGCTTAGCTTCGGACCCAAAGCCGAAGTGCTCGAATCGCGGTCGTTGCGGGAAGCGATGGTGCATGATCTCACAGAGACACTCAACCGTTACGCCAGCAAACCAGCCACCACAACCGAACATCGAAGTGTGAAGTAATCGGATCGTTCCCTACAAATCGAGCTTTGACGTCCGGCAGGTGCGAGGACTCGTCTCCGAATATCCATTTCGCGCCTTCTCGCCAGAATCCGTAGTTCTACGGATGCAAAGAGAAGGGCGACTTGCTTTGATGCCGGAGCAACCGTGCGGAATGTGTTGGCCTGATCACTGATGGCCAAGGACCGCTCCCCCATGAAGAGCTACCCCATCGCCTGCGAAATCTCCGGCCCAACCGCCATGTGGACCCGCCCCGACACCGGCGACGCCCCGGTCAGTTATCCCGCGCCGTCGCTCGCGGCGGTGAAGGGCATCTTCGAGTCCATCGTCTGGCTCAAGTCCGCCGAGGTTGTGCCCACGCGCGTTGAGATTTGTGCTCCGCTTGTCTTCCACACGTACTCGACCAACGACGGCGGGCCGTTCGCAAAGAGTTGCAAACGATGAGTGAAAGCTCGCCAATCAATTCGACGTTTTATGCGCGTTGGACGGACGACCGGACCAAACCGCAGCCGTTGTGTTCGCATCTGGAAAATGTCTCGCGGCGCGCCAATGTGTTAGCCGAGTTGTTGCGAGGATCTGACGTCGCGTTCGTCGCGGCGGCGAAACTCGCCGGGTTGCTGCACGACTTGGGCAAGTACCGGCTCGCATTTCAGGAATATCTCAACGTCGGTGATCGCGGACGCCGGTCGGCTGAGACCGACCATGCGATTTACGGAGCGGCAGCAGGTGGAGTCGCCTGGGATGCGCTCGCGGTCGCTTTCGCAATCGGCGGGCATCATGCGGGATTGCATGATCTAGGTCTGTTGATGAAGCAAATCGACGGTTCGAGATATCACGCGATCGACCGATTTCCTGGGTTGCTCGACACGGCGGATGAATGCGACCAACTGGCTGGCGCACTGGCGATCTTGAAACCCAATCAAGATGACTTGAGCGATTCCCTCGCACGGCTCGACTTTGACGAGGACGATGAATCCGACAAGCGTCGGTTCGATGTCGTCGTGCGGATGTTGTTTGCGATTCTGGTCGATGCGGATCGGCTCGATTCGGAGAAGTTCGAGCAGGAGCATCGACGACAGCGCGCGTGGGAACGATCGACTCGGAAGCTCGATCCCACAACGCTTTTGGCTCGGCTGGATGCTGCTCGGCGAGCGAAGGGCACGGAAAAGAAAGAGTCTCGCCCGGAGTTGAACCAACTTCGAGACAGCGTGTTTGAAGCGTGTCGTGAATGCGGGCGAAATTCGTCGTCCGGGTTCTTCTCGTTGACCGTGCCGACGGGCGGCGGCAAGACGATTTCGTCGATGGCCTTCGCGCTCGATCACGCTCGGACGCACAACCTGCGGCGCGTGATTGTTGTCGTCCCGTATCTGTCGATCATCGAGCAGAACGCGCGCGACTATCGGATGATCTTCGGCGCGGATCAGGTCTTGGAGCATCACAGCGCCGTCGAGGTGTCACCTCCCAAGCATCCGTCCGATGCGGATGCCGAAGAGCCGGCGCAGGCACTCGACATCGAACGGGCGATGGAGAATTGGGACGTGCCGATTGTCGTGACGACGGCGGTGCAGTTCATCGAGACGTTGTTCGCCGCGTCGCCTGCCAAAGCTCGCAAGCTGCACAACGTCGCGCAGAGCGTTGTCATCTTCGATGAAGTTCAAACGCTGCCGACACACCTCCTCGAACCGACGCTCGACGTGCTGCAAACATTGCGGCAGCACTTCGGTGTGAGCGTGTTGTTCTGCTCGGCGACGCAGCCCGCGTTCTTGAAGTCGGGCAATCTGCGGCACGGGTTTCAAAAGGGTGAGGTTCAGGAGATCGCCCCGTCGCCCGCCGAACTGTTTCAGAAGCTGCGGCGAGTTCATTATCGCATCGAACCGGCGGTGTCCTGTTGGAATTGGGATCGTTTGGCGGACGAGATGTTGTCGCTCAAACGGCAGCAGGCGCTCGCGGTCGTGAATCTCCGGCAACATGCGTTTGATGCGTATTTGGCGTTGAAGGCCCAGCTCGCGTCCCGTAGCCGAAGTCGTGAGACTTCGGATCTGAACTCTCACGAGTTCAGCTACGACGAGGCCGTCTTTCACCTGTCGTCGGCGATGTGCGCGGCGCATCGGCTGGACCTGTTGGGGCTGTCGCAAACTCCGCCGAGGAACAACATCAAGCAACGGCTGACCGACAAGTTGTCGTGCTGGGTGATCTCGACGCAGCTCATTGAAGCGGGAGTCGATATCGACTTCCCAACGGTGTTCCGCGCGATGGGGCCGCTCGATTCGATCGTCCAAGCTGCCGGACGTTGCAATCGCGAAGGCCAACTGCGCGACGAGTCCGGCCAACTGGTCCCCGGCGACGTGATCGTCTTTCATCCCGAAATCACGTCCGGGCGAAATGGTCTACCACCGGGCAACTACTCCAAAGCTACCGGCATCGCGCCGAACTATCTCAAAGACACGGAGCGACTCGCCACCGATCCCGACGTGTTCGCGAAGTACTTCAACGAGTTGTTCCAAATCACTGCGACCGACCGAGTGATTCGCGGCGAGGACACGATTCAGCAATCGCGAGCGAAGCTCAATTTCCGCACCGTCGCCGAACGAGCCAAGGTCATCAGTGAAGACACGATTGGCATCATCGTGCCGTATGGCCGAGCCAAGAAGCTGATCGCGGTCATTCGCCGAACAAAGCGACTCGATCACGGAGTCCTGCGTCGCTTGCAACGCTACATGGTTAATCTGCGTCGCGGCCCGAAGTCGCTGTATGAGCAACTCAATGACGAAGGCCGGCTTCAATCGCTGTTACCCGATATCGCAGACATCCCGGTCCTCGACGCCGAGTGCTACGACCCGCAACGCGGAGTCATCTTCAAGGAACGATCACCCGAAGACTTTGTGCAATGAAAGGACAACATGCCCAACAACAACCGAGTGACGATTCGCGTGTGGGGCGACTATGCCTGCTTCACGCGGCCAGAGATGAAGGTCGAACGGGTGAGCTACCCGATCATGACGCCATCGGCCGCGCGCGGGGTTCTGGAAGCAATCTTCTGGGAGCCGCAGATGTGCTACGTCATCGACCAGATTGCCGTCGTGAAGAAGGGCCGCTGGTTCAGCTTTCGCCGCAACGAAGTTTCGGCGGTCATCAGTATGGACTCGGCCAAATCGTGGATGCGCGGCAAGACGCCGGTGAAGTTCATCGAAGCCGGTGGCGGCGCGGCGGACGCGGCGCAACGTAACATGCTCGCGCTCGCCGATGTCGAGTACCTCATCACGGCGGAAGTTCGGCTGACGAAGCGAGCCAAGACGCCGAGCGACAACCTCGGCAAGTATCTCGACGAAGTCCGCAAGCGAGCCTCACGCGGCAAGTGCTTCCATCGTCCCGCGCTCGGTTGCCGCGAGTTCGCCGCCGACTTCGATTGGGTTGAGCCGGACGCCATCAAGTCGTTCAAGCTGGAGAAGTGGGAGAGCGAAGACCTGGGCCTGATGCTTTACGACGTCTTCGATCACGAGCGTCGCGAAGTCGCAACCGATGACGACCCGCATGTCCGCCCCGGCGCGGTCTTCTTTCGAGCAGCCGTCGCCAACGCCGTTCTCGACTGTCACCCGGATCGCATCGCCGATCGCATCGTTCGGCCGCGAACGGCAAGTACGCCGTAGGATGGGCACTCTTGCCCGTCCGCTCGATGACACGATCCAAAACAGGGACGGGCAAGAGTGCCCATCCTACGACAAGGAGCCAACACTCATGCTGCTGCAAGCACTTCACGAATACGCGCAATCGAGAAAGCTGCTCGCGGACCTTCCGCTTCAGCGGCGAACTCTGCACGCCCTGATTGATCTCGATGCCGATGGCAAACTGCGGCTGGCGTATCTCAAGGAACTCAGTCAGCCCGATGCGAAAGGCAAAGAGTCCGCCGGGTTCGATTACTTGCTGCCACGTTTTCCGGGAGAGAACAACGGCGGCAAGGCGTACTTTCTGGCCGAAGGTTCGGTCGCGATGTTTGGTCGAGACAAGACAACCGGCGAGCCAATTCTCGCGCCGGTGAAAGCCGACTCGAAGGAGAAGGACAAGAACCCCACGAAAGCGTTTCTGCATTTCTGGGATCAGATTCAAGTCGCGTTCGAAGTCACGAACGACGCACGTCTGAAAGCCATGCTTGCCTTCAAACGCGAGTACTTGTTGGAGCAAGACGGTTTGATTCAGTGTCAACTGCCATTCGTCCGGATGCGAGCCAAGGACAAAGGCAAGAAGCAAGGCGAACTGGAATTTGTTGCCAACGTCGGATCGGAAGACGCGCGCTATATCGTCGTCGAGAAGTCCACGTTTGGATTCAGTGTCGATGGCAATCCGGTGACGCTCATCAACGATGACGACCCGCTTCGCGAGTACTGGTTCCGGCAGTTCGCTCGGCAGGCGTTCGCGGATGAGACGGAAGCGGGTGAG
>JANMIF010000524.1:0-33916 GCA_031375695.1 Planctomyces sp. | reverse complement strand
TCTGCGAGCAGTTTCCAAACTGGACGCCGGAGGTGGATCGGCTGCACGCCGAACGCGATGAGCTGTACCTCAGGTTGTTGGAACTGCATCAACGTCTGGCCAATGACCAACCGTTTGAATTCATCGCCTCTGAAGTTCGTCCACAGTTACGGCGCTGGATCAAACGAGCTCAACGGCACCGCGAATGCGAGCAAGATTTGGTGCTGTCGGCATCTGATCTGGCACTCGGTGGCGAAGGCTGATCTTGCGGCGGAGCGCGGCCTGATTCCGAGAAATGTCATCCGGGGGTCTATTTCTGAGCAGCATCTACACACTGCTTGCTGCGGACAATTGAGTCGAACTACTGGCGACGCAGTTCGTCCCGTCGTGAGCAAAGACTCGGTTGCGACCGGCGTCTTTAGCGGCGTACAGGGCATCGTCCGCACGTTGCAGTAACAATTCACCGCTTTCATCGGCATGAATTTCGGCCGCCCCCATGCTGGCGGTGACTTGTACCGGTCCGTCTTTGAGGGCCACCAGTTTGGTTGCAATCGCGTTGCGGACCCGTTCGGCGGCGATTAATCCCTCATGTAGCCGGCTTCCTGGACAAATCGCCACAAACTCCTCCCCTCCGTAGCGAAACGCCATGTCCATGTCCCGCAGCGTCTCGCGAATCACATTGGCGACCGACCGTAGCACCAAATCGCCTGCAAGGTGCCCGTGCGTGTCGTTGAATTTCTTGAAATGATCCACGTCTATCATCACCACGGAAAACAGTGTTCCCTGCCGTTTTCGCTGAGCCAACAGCCGCTCCAGTTCTTCGTTAAACGAGCGCCGGTTTTTCAAACCAGTCAACGTATCGGTACGAGCTTCGCTGACGTGCGACTCCAGATCGCGTTGCGTCTTAGCGATTTCCTGCCGAGCCACGTTCAATTCGTCGCGAAGTTGGGTGTTGGCCTGGATCAACTTGTGCGCCATGTCGGCCACCAACTTTGGTTGCTGATCGCTAACCTTCGCGATGCTCGCAGTGATATCGGTCAATTGCCGAGTGTGTCGACCAACATCGCTGTCCATACGGGTCGTAACCCCCGCGATCTGCTCCAATAACCCATGAAGTTCTTGGTTGACGCTCACGTTCTGGCTGCGAGCCGAATCTAATTCTGTCCGCACGTCGCGTAGTTGTTTACCAGCCACGAACCACGCGATCCCGAACCCGACGGCGGTGAAGATCACCGAAACAATCAGTGGCAGCATGTCCGTCACCTGAGGCGAGAAAGACCTCGACGCGGAGACTCTGTGTCTCCCGCCGGTCAAGGATTGTTGAGGAAGTGGGTTTGCACGGACATGGCTTCCGTGACTTTCGCGGCCGGTTCATAAAACGGCCGGAAAAGGGCGTGAAGGGGACGGTGATATTCGGCACTGTCCAAAATTCGGTCAATGCCAGTTGTTTCGCAGATGACCCGTCGCAGGGACCTAAGGATCGCGAAAACTCTGTGAAATCGTTGCGACCGGACCCACGAACTTCAGAATTCCGTGAAGAGGAACTGGTCAATTCGATTCGCTGACCTAGCCTTGGGCCGTTCGCGAGCCGTCTGTGGCTCGCTCAAGATTGCCCCCAGACCTCGGACCTAAGGACAGGACCATGTTGGTACTCAGCCGCAAAAAAGACGAAAAGATCATCATCGGCGACAATATCTCCATCATGGTGGTGGATATCCAGGGGGACAAAGTCCGCCTCGGAATCGAAGCCCCACGCGAAGTCACCGTACATCGCGAAGAGGTGTATCAGGCCATCCAGAAGAAGCAGGTCGAGCAGATTCCCGCGGAAGCCGCCCATTGATTATGGCTTCGTCCACGTTCCCAGATAAATTTCGGATTTCTCGACAGCCGCCAACTCTGGCGGCTGTTTTTGTTTTTGGACTGCGATGACAAGTCACTGCAGTTGAAATGGCGCAACGTTCATAGAAAATGTATGCTCCCAGCCACCACGGTCGAGCGGTGAGATCGTACCGTCGCACAATTTCAGCCGCACTCCGGCCGCCGCGTCAATTTCACCGATGTGAAATACCGGCACCTGGCTGACGCCTGCCAACAATCGCCGACCATCGTCGGAGGAAACGGCGAACAGCAACTCAAAATCCTCGCCGTCGTTCAAAGCATGCACGAGCGGCTCGCGGCCATCCGAAACCGAACGCGCTGCTGCAGAGATCGGAATCGAGTCAGCAATCAGCACCGCACCGACGCGGCTTTCGTCCAAGAGATGATGCACGTCAGCTGCTAACCCGTCACTCAAATCGATCATCGCATGCAACTCTACCGCTTGATGAAGACGCAACGCTTCATGGACTCGCGGAGTGAAATCGAGATGATGGCCCAAAATGCTTCCCCCCAGCGGCCCAGTGACGAACAGCCAATCGCCCGGCCGAGCGCCCGATCGAAGAACCGGACCCCGGCTGGTCGCTGCCCCGATTAGTGTGATGCTCACAACCAGCGGACCGTTCCATGTGTTCGTGTCCCCGCCGATCACCGACGTACCGAACTCGACCGCCAAATCATTGAGGCCTTCAAGCAACTCGCGAGCAAACTCAAACCCGCAATCTTTCGGCAATGCGAGCCCCACAAGTACCGCCAACGGCTCTCCTGCCATCGCCGCGATATCGCTGAGATTCACGGCCAGCGACTTTCGACCGACTTGCCGAGCAGTGACTTCTGACAATCGAAAATCGACATCGTCCATCAACACATCGGTCGTGAATAACAGCCGCTCGCCCGATGTCCGCCAGACGGCGGCATCGTCGCCGATCCCAACTTCCAACTGCGGATGCGACCCTACTCGCCGACGAAACCAGTCAATCAATGCCAATTCATTTCGCTCGGACACGTCTCGGTTCTCAAAGTGTTTCGATAAATTTGTTGCGGTGGAGTGTAGTCATTCCGTCTAGAACTGAGGGTTCGCGATGTCACATCACCGAATTATCATCGGCGGTGGCCGAGCAGTTTGTCGCCGAAGCGAAACCAACAAACGATGACAACTGCAATTCAGCACACCGCTGCTCGCAGAGCACTTCGAGGCCGACTTTGAACTTGCTGGCCAAACTTTTGTCAGTTTCGGCGGCAACGGCTCAGTCGAGATCATTCAGTTCGTTCGTTCCGTCGGACTTCGCAATCACGACAATCCCCGATTCGGTGACGGTGTACCCCCGCTGACGGTCGTGGTCCGGGTCGAAGCCGATTTCAGTTCCGTCGGGCAGATTGACCCCTTTGTCGATGATCGCTCGGCGAATGCGTGAGCGGCGTCCGATGTTGACGTTGCTGAAAATGATCGATTCTCGAACGTCCGCCCAACTGTTGATCCGCACGTTCGGCGACAAGATCGAATGTTCGACTCGTCCGCCCGACACGATGCAGCCTTGAGCGATCATGCTGTCGAGGGCATAACCGGCGCGTGAGTTTTTGTCGTCGAAGTCGGCAAACACAAACTTCGGTGGCGGCAGCGGCGCGTGATACGTTCGGATTGGCCATGTCGTGTCATAAAGATTGAGCTGCGGTTGCACAGCGACTAAATCCATGTTCGCGTCGAACAGCGCATCCAGCGTTCCGACGTCACGCCAGTATTGAGCGTTGTTCGTGTCGCGGTCTTTGAACGGAAAAGCTCGCACGTTGTGAGTCTGCACGACCCCCGGAATAATGTTCTTGCCAAAGTCGTGTGAGCTGTCCGATCGGGGCGCGTCGTTACAAAGTTGCTCGAACAGAAACTTCGAGTTGAAGACGTAAATCCCCATCGAAGCCAAGCACTTTGTGGGATCGCCGGGAATCGGATCGGGATCGCTGGGCTTCTCGCGAAAGTTCACGATCCGGCGACTTCCGTCGATCTGCATGACCCCAAACTGTTGCCCTTCTCGCAAATCGACGGGGATACAACCAATCGTCAGGTCGGCTCCCGATTCGACGTGGTCGCTAATCATCTCCGAATAGTCCATCTTGTAGATGTGATCGCCGGACAGGATCAGGACTAACTCGGAATGCGTCTTCTCGATCGAGTAAATGTTTTGATAGACGGCATTCGCCGTGCCGGTATACCACTGCTCGCCCAGCCGTTGTTGTGGCGGCAGGACGTCAATGAATTCGCCTAGTTCGCGGCAAAGGAACCGCCACGCGAGGTTAATGTGCCGGTCGAGGCTGGCCGCTTTGTACTGCGTCAGGACCAGAATTCGCCTCAGCCCGCTGTTGATGCAGTTCGACAGCGTGAAGTCGATGATCCGATAGCACCCTCCAAACGGCACTGCGGGCTTTGCACGGTCGCGAGTCAACGGCAGCAGCCGCTCCCCCTTGCCTCCAGCGAGTATCAATGTCACGACGTCGCGCATAAGAATCCTTTCTTTCAACCTTTTTCCAGAGTGTCCCGACTCCGCCCGACCGCTGCAATTCACTCGCCCGACGTTTGCCCAGTCCGCCGCTTGTCGCTTATCGTTCGCCGCGTGACTTGAACTTCTCCGAATTGGTGTTTGAAAGGATTTTGTTGTGTCTGAGCATCCCGAACAAGTCGTCATCATCGGCTCCGGCCCCGCCGGCTGGGCCGCCGCAATTTACGCCGCGCGAGCCAGCCTCAAGCCGCTCTGCATCGAAGGAGCGATGACGGAGGAAAACCGCATCAAAGGGACATTGCCGAAAGGGCAGCTCGCGCTGACCAGCGAAGTCGAAAACTATCCAGGATTTCCCGCTGGCAACTTGAACGAGTACCTCAAGACTGCGATTGGCGACGATCGCAAAATGATGCTCAACCCGGACGCTTCACACGGAATTGACGGCCCGGACCTCGTCGAGTTAATGCGTCAACAAGCGACCAACTTCGGCACAAAAGTCATCACCGATGACGTCGTCGACATCGATTGCAGCCAGCATCCGTTCGCGATGAAAACGCTCGAAGGTCAAACGATCCGCGCGTTGTCGATCATCATCGCGACCGGCGCGCGAGCCAATTATCTCGGCCTGGAAAGCGAAGACCGTTTCAAGAATCGTGGCGTCTCGGCGTGTGCGGTCTGCGACGGAGCGCTTCCTCGATTCCGCAACAAGCCGCTGATCGTGGTCGGTGGCGGCGACAGCGCAATGGAAGAGGCGAGTTACCTGACGAAGTTCGCGGCGAAGGTTTACATCATTCATCGACGCGACGCCTTTCGTGCTAGCAAGATCATGGCCGAACGAGTCCTCAAGAATCCGAAGATCGAAGTGAAATGGAACTCGAACGTCGCCGAAGTCCTCGGCGACGACAAAGCCGGAGTCACAGGAGTCCGTCTGCAAAGCACGGTCGATCCGTCGAAGACCGAGCAGATCGATTGCGCCGGCTATTTCTGTGCGATTGGTCACACGCCGAACACGGACTTCCTCAAAGGTCAGCTCAAACTCACCGACAAGAAATACATCGTCTGGCCGACACCGCAGCGAACCTACACGACGGTCGAAGGAGTCTTCGCGGCCGGTGACGTCGCCGACGATTACTACCGCCAAGCGATTACCGCTGCCGGCAGCGGCTGCCAAGCCGCCCTTGACGCCGAACGCTGGCTCGCGGCCAAAGGGTTTGAATAGGTTCGTAGTCCCGCCTTTAGGCGGCCTTCAACACTTCGACGACAAATGATGCCTATGCGAGTCCGCCTAAAGGCGGGACTACGAATTTGAAAGCGAGTCTTTTCTTATGCTCACGAAAGAAGGCTGTCTCACCCGTCGCGCCCGCTTGTGGAATGTCGTGCCGACTGACGTCGAATGGTTGCTGATCGCCGATCCGCGTCACGTCAAATATCTCGCAAACTTCTGGATTCCGCCGTTCAGCTTCTCCGGTGGCGAACGGGCGTTGCTGCTGCTTGAGCGAGAAGGCGGCAACGCAGTGGGGAAGGCGACATTGCTCGGCGACAACTTTTCGCTGAAGTCGAGCTTCGGCGAGCCGTTCGTCGATGGTGAAGTTAACGAAAAATGGTACGACCATCAGCACTCGGTCACTAATCGCGATCACGTTTTGTTCCGAGCCGTATCGCAAGTCAAAAGCAAGCTCAAAGGCCGAATCGGTGCCATCGAAACCGAATGGCTTCCGACCGGGGCACTCGACGCGATCGGTGGCGGCGACGTGCGATTGTCAAACATTTCGCTCGGCACGGAATTGCGGACTCTGCGACGCCGCAAAGAACCGGACGAGATTGCGTTACTCGAGCAGTGCATGCGGGCCACGGACGCTGGCCAAGCCTGGGCGAGAGCCAACATTCGCGCTGGCATGACGGAGCTCGATGTCTATCGCGGCGTGCAATCGGCGTCGCTCGAAGCGGCCGGCCGAGTCGGTTTGATCTACGGCGACTTCCGCGTCACGAGCGGAACGTCACCGAAAGCGGGCGGTCTGCCGACTCAGCACAAGCTGCAAAACGGCGAGCTGTTTATCCTCGATTACTCAGTCGCGCTGGAAGGCTATCGCAGCGACTTTACGAACGTGATCGCCATCGGCAATCCGTCGCCGGAGCAACGCGAAGTCTTTGCCGTCTGCCAGCGTGCGATGTCCGCCGCCGAGAAAACACTGAAGGCCGAAACCCGCGCCGCCGACGTCTTTGCCGCCGCGAGTGCTCAGTATGTTCCGTCTTCGTTCGTCGCGAAGGGATACGATCACCTGACTCACCACGCCGGCCACGGTATCGGTCTCGCGCATCCCGAAGCGCCGATCCTCGTCCCACAGTCAGACGATGTGCTCGTTGCGGGCGACGTCGTGACTCTCGAACCCGGCCTGTACGTCGAGGGAGTCGGCGGAGTCCGCATCGAACACAATTACCTCATCACCGACACTGGCTATCGCCGACTGAGCAATCACACGATCGCGTTGGATTAGTGGGGCAGGTTTTCAACCTGCCAATCAAAGGCGGGCAGTTTTAAAACCTGCCCCACGAAAGGGAATGCCTCAATGCTCGACCTGCAATTTGTCTGTGACAACCTCGAAGCCGTGGAAGCCAACTGCCGTAATCGTGGTATCACTGTCGATTTGAGCCAGATCACGTCGCTGCGAGAACGTCGCGGCCAGTTGATTGCCGAAGGAGACAATCTGCGGCGTGACCAGAAAGAACTGTCAGCGCTAATCCCGAAGACGAAGGACGTGGAGGAAAAGCAGAAGCTGATCGCTCGCGGCAAAGAGCTGCGTGAAGCGATCACGGCGAACGAGAAGCAAGTCGCCGATGTCGAACCGCAACTGCGCGAGGTGCTCGTCGGCATCCCAAACATGACGCACCCCGATGCGCCGATCGGGCTAGAAGCGGACAGCAAGTGCTTGCGGATCGTTGGCGAGATCAAAAAGTTCGACTTCAAGGCTCTCGATCATGTCGCACTGGCCGAGAAGCACGATCTGATCGACCTTGAAGCCGGCGCGCGAGTCACCGGGCACGGCTTCTACTTTTTGAAGAACGAGGCCGTGCTGCTCGAACTGGCGTTGATTCAGTACGCCGTCGACAAGCTGCGAAAGGCCGGGTTCACGCTGCACACGACGCCGGACCTGGCTCGCATGGAAGTGCTCGAAGGAACCGGCTACATGCCGCGCGGGCCGGAGACGCAGATTTATTCGATCACGGGGACCGACCTGAGTCTCGTCGCGACGGCCGAGATCACGCTCGGCGGCATGTTGAAGGATCACATCCTCGATCTCGAAAAGCTGCCGATGAAGGTCGCTGGTATCTCGCACTGCTTCCGCACTGAGGCGGGTGCTCACGGCAAGGCGACGAAGGGGATCTACCGCGTGCATCAATTCACGAAGGTCGAGATGTTCGGCTTCACCGCGCCAGACCTCGCCGAGTCCAACAAGTTCCATGAACTGATCCTGAGCATCGAGGAAGAGATCTTCCAAGGCTTGGGAATTCCGTACCGAGTGCTCGACATCGCCAGCGGCGACCTGGGCGGGCCGGCCTACCGCAAGTTCGACCTCGAAGCCTGGATGCCCGGCCGCGGCGAGGCAGGGGAGTGGGGCGAGATCACCTCCGCCTCAAACTGCACCGATTTTCAATCTCGCCGGCTCGGTATCCGTTGCAAGCTGCCGGACAAGAAGGGGACGCACTTCGTCCACACGCTCAACGGCACCGCCGTCGCGATCACGCGAGCCATGATCGCCCTCCTCGAAAATCACCAACAACCCGACGGCAGCATCGTCATCCCGGAAGTGCTGAGAAAGTGGATGGGGATTGATCGGATTGGGTGATAACTATCTGCAGAACGGTAGAGAACAAATGCAAATTGATGACTTTGAAGCGACCATGCAGTCATTCAAGCGTCGAAGCCCGTTTCGGCCATTCACCGTCGAGTTGGTCAATGGAAATCGCGTCGAAGTGGACCGCGCTGATGCCTTGCTCGTCCGCGACGGACTGGGGGCTTATATTGCCCCCGGCGGAATCCCGGTAATCTTTGACTACGAAGGCGTCAGCCAAATTAACGGCGACCCCGATGGAACAACCGAGTGAATCGCGATGACAGGCCGCAGCATTCCGTGGCATCGACTGTGTCGATCGTTCTTCGTGTCACCCAAGTTCTCGGCAAACACATAGATGTGCGGCAAGTCCCGTGCGAAAGAAATCCATGAAAGCCACCGAAGCCAAACTTCTCGACTTCCTGAAGAAGTCGCCACAATTCGTCATCCCCATCTACCAACGAACGTACTCATGGACTGAAAAAGAGTGCCGTCAGTTGTGGGACGACATTCTGCGCACAGGTTGTAACGAAAAAATCTCGGTGCATTTCGTCGGATCGATCGTCTACATCGAGACGGGGCTGTCGCAGGTTACGCACCAGTCACCGTTGCTTGTCATCGACGGTCAGCAAAGGCTGACCACAGTAACGCTGCTCATCAGCGCGCTGGCCAAAGTGCTTGGTGAAGTCGAACCGGTGGATGGCTTTTCGCCGCGCAAGTTGCGGAATTACTACTTGCTGAATCCCGAAGAGACGGGTGAGCGACATTACAAACTGCTCCTGTCACAGACCGACAAAGCCACGCTCACGGCCATCGTGAGTAACGCCGAAGCACCAAAGGAAGAGTCACTGCGAGTGACACAGAACTTCCAACTTTTCGAGGAGCTGATTGCCGGCTGCAATGGCGACTTCGTTGCCGTGTGCAAAGGATTGGCAAAACTCGTTGTGGTTGATATTGCACTCAATCGTGATCAAGACAATCCGCAACTCATTTTCGAGAGCATGAATTCGACCGGCCGCGAACTGAGCCAGGCCGACCTCATTCGCAATTTTATCCTGATGGGACTGGAGCCGACGCTGCAGACGCGCCTCTATGACCAGTTCTGGAGGCCAATGGAAGTTGACTTTGGTCAGGAAGCCTACGGCACGCATTTCGACGGTTTCATGCGCCACTATCTGACCGTGAAGACCGGTGAGATTCCTAATGTTGGCGAGGTGTACGAGGCGTTCAAAGCCCATGCCTGCTCGCCCGACGCGGCTCAAGCGGGCGTGGAGGCGTTGGTCAAAGACATCCGCAACTTTGCCCGCTACTTCTGCGCGATGGCGCTTGGTGCGGAGACCGACGTGGATCTGAAGCTTGCCTTCCATGATTTGCGCGAGTTGAAAGTGGATGTGGCTTATCCATTCCTGCTCGAACTCTATCACGATTATGTCGGCGGGATTCTTCCCGTTTCCGATCTGGTGGCGGCTGTGCGATTGGTTGAGGCGTATGTGTTCCGCCGCGCTATTTGCTCCATTCCAACCAACTCAATGAACAAGACCTTCGCGACCTTCACAAGGGCGTTGAAAAAGAATCGCTATCTTGAGAGCATCCAAGCCAACTTCCTTCTCTTGCCATCGTACCGAGGCTTCCCAAGTGACGAGGACTTTCGGCGCAACTTGCATACCCGTGACGTCTACAACTTCCGCAGCCGCAGCTACTGGCTGCGCCGGCTGGAGAATCACGGTCGAAAGGAGCGAGTGCCGGTCGACGAATACACCATCGAGCACATCCTTCCGCAGAATGAGAACCTATCCGCCGCATGGAAGACGGCGCTCGGATCGGATTGGGAGCGAGTGCAACAAACTTGGCTGCACACTCTCGGAAACCTGACGCTGACCGCCTACAACTCGGAGTACAGCGACCGGTCCTTTGTCGAAAAGCGTGACATGCCCGATGACCCGGAAAAGGGCCTGAAGGTAAGCCCGCTCAGGCTCAATCAAGGCCTCGGTCAACTCGACCAGTGGAACGAAGACGCGATCAAGACACGAGCGGGCCGACTCGCCGACATGGCGCTCAATGTTTGGATCGCACCCAAGCTGGCACCAGAGATTCTGGCTCCATACCGCCCCAAAGCAACGGTGGCCACAAGCTACAGCATTGACGACCACCCGCCACTTCTCATGCCTAAACTACGCGAAGTATTCCAGGCGTTTCGAAAGGAAGTGCTGGCTCTCGACCCATGTGTTACCGAGGAATTTCTGAAGCTGTATGTCGCCTACAAAGCCGAGACGAATTTCGTCGATGTGGTTCCGCAAACCAAGCGGCTGCGGCTGTCTCTGAACATGGCTTTTTCGGAGGTAAACGACCCTCACGGACTCTGTAAGGATGTCACTGGCGTGGGCCGCTGGGGCAACGGAGATGTGGAAGTTGGCCTGGCAGCGCTGGAGGAGTTGCCATACGTCATGGGCTTGGTCCGTCAGTCGTATGAGAAACAAATGGGTTCAGCGAATGATGCCTGATTGGTGACAAGGCCGCTGACTGCGATGTACGGACGCGACTTCGACCAGACGATTCGCGGCGGTGACCCGAAAGAGTGTGACCGACTGCTTCGATGCGACGGTTGTGCGGATTGAAGCAACGACGATCACTGGGATTTCGGAAGGGAATCGGGGAGGTGCTTGATTTGAGTGGATCATTGAATAGGCTCACGGCTTGTTTTGAGAAACCTCCGCGACGAGGCCGCCCTATTTGTTGACGGCGATCGACTCGCGACGATGTGAGTCGGGCCATGAATCCACTGAATTTGTTTCGAAAACCTCGTGGAGCAACGGCTATGCCGCAGGCTCACATGACGTTTGCGCATACGTCTGCCGGTCGGACGATTATGCGGACGGGGACGATCCTGAAGCAGCAGGCGTGGCTCTGGCCGATTATTGCGGTCGTCGTCTTGGCGGTTGTCGGGGTCGGAGTCAGCAGCGCGATTCGGACGACCATGAAGTCCAGCTTTCAGTCGCAGTTGCAGACATTGCTCAATGTGGAAACCTCGATGCTGGAGACCTGGCTGAAGACTCAGGCGGCAGGTGCGGAGACTCAGTCCAATAGCCGCGTGATTCGGGACACGATTGAAAAATTGATTGCGAGTCACGACGAGAACTTGTCGCACAGCTCTGACGCGACCACACCAGGAGTCTCCTTGTCGGCCGCTCAACTGAGTGTGCAGTTGGGGAAAGAACTGGGAGTCGGAATGGTCTCGCACGATTTCGTGGGATTCTTCGTGACCGATCGCAAACAAAAAATTATCGCAGGGTCGGAGCCGGAACTGGTGGGCCGCACGGTCAGTGAATACGAATCGTTTCTGTCGCGAGCGGTCGACGGGAGCACTTCGTTCAGCACGCCTATGCCCAGTATCGTGCTGATGAAAGACGAGCGAGGCCGGATGCGCACGGGGTTGCCGACGATGTTTGTCGCGGCTCCGGTGCGTGATACCGGTTTTCAAGTGATCGGTACGCTCGCCATGCAGCTTAAACCGGAGCGCGAGTTCACTCGCATCTTGCAGCTTGGTCGAATCGGCAGTTCGGGCGAGACGTATGCGTTCGATAAGCGCGGTTTGCTCGTTTCCAACAGCCGCTTCGACGAAGATTTGATGCTGCTGGGACTGTTGCCGGACGAAGACGGAGCGAAGTCGATTCTGTCGCTGACACTGCGGAATCCCGGTGGCAACATGATGAAGGGACATCGTCCGAAGGTGCGTCGAGCCGAACTGCCTCTGACAAAAATGGCAGCAAAAGCAACGGCGGGTGAATCGGGTGTCGATGTCGATGGCTATCCCGATTATCGCGGCGTGCCGGTTGTCGGAGCCTGGACGTGGTTGGAGAAGTATGGCATTGGCGTCACGGCCGAGGTTGATTACGACGAAGCCTTCCGTCCGCTGACGATCGTGCAGTGGATGTTCTATGGGATCTATACGCTGCTGGGCATTTCGTCGGTGACGATCTTTGTAGGAATGCTGATCGTCGCGCGCCTGCGCCGCGAGGCTCAGAAGGCGGCGATCGAAGCCAAGCAGCTTGGCCAGTACGTGCTCGATCGGAAGCTCGGACAGGGGGGCATGGGAGTCGTCTACAAAGGGCATCACGCGATGCTGCGGCGGCCGACCGCGATCAAGATGCTCAACGTGGATCTGGTCAACAACGATTCGATCCAGCGCTTCGAACGTGAAGTGCAGATCACCTGCCAGCTCAACCATCCGAACACAATCGCCGTTTATGACTACGGCCGTACGCCAGAAGGGGTGTTTTACTACGCGATGGAATACCTTGACGGCATCGACCTGCAGGTGCTTGTCGATCGTTACGGCCCGCAGTCCGAATCACGCGTGATCCACATCCTGACTCAAATTTGCGGCTCGTTGTATGAAGCTCATTCGCAAGGTTTGGTGCATCGCGATATCAAGCCGTCAAACATCATGCTCAATCGCCGCGGCACTGAGCCGGATTTGGTCAAGGTGTTGGACTTCGGCTTGGTCAAAGCTCTCGATGAAAAGAAGCAGTCGGGTTTGACGAGCAACGGCTTGACGGGCACTCCACTGTATATGTCTCCCGAGGCGATTCAGTCATCGAACACGATCGACACACGCAGCGACATCTATGCGTTGGGAGCGGTGGGGTACTTCTTGCTGACGGGCCAGCCGGTGTTCTCCGCGGCGTCGCTGGTTGACTTGTGCCGAATGCATGTGTCTCAGAATCCGGACCCACCGTCGAAACGACTCGGACGTCCCGTGTCACCCGCGCTGGAGAACGCACTCCTCGCGTGTTTGGAAAAGAACCGGGCGAAGCGTCCGCAGACGGCTCGCGACCTGGCCCTGATGCTTTCCAAAGCTCCGACCGCCAAGACGTGGTCGCTGGATGAAGCCGATGCGTGGTGGGGACGTCACGAGCGCGGACAAGAACAGCCGAGCGAGCAGGCGAAAGGCTCGGTCCCAGGGGATTCCACGGCGACCATTGCTTACGTCTCTCCAGACGCCGCCGCACCAGCGGCTGGTGGACTCGTATCGACGGCGAGCCATCTGGAGCAAACAGTGGCCGCGATCGGAGCGGCATTCGACCCCTCCGCGGATGACCAAACATTCGTCGGCCAACCGCCGCCGAACGAGTGATGCCGTGATTCGTGCTGAGTGCCACTGGGCGACCCTTTACTCTTGTCGCTGCGCGCTGGTTTGACTGATGGTCGATTGCGGTGCTTGCGAACCACGAATTATTTTTCCATACAGCGAGACGGACATGATGGAAGAAACGCTTGACGTCGAATCGAAAAAACTTTGCCTGGATCAATTTCTGAAATTGAGCTCGGTTGTGGACTCCGGCGGGCACGCGAAGTTCATGATCCAAAATGGAGAGGTTCGAGTGAACGGCGAAGTGGAGACTCGACGACGGCGGAAGCTTGTGCTCAATGACGTTGTGGAAGTGAGCGGGAAACGATTGATCGTTCTGGCGATGGCGGACTGAACGGGGAAAAGCGACATGCTTCACTGGTCGTATCGCACGTTCTTTCGTCCGCTGTTATCGGCGTTGCCATGGCCAGCGGCGAGGAAGTTGGCGTTTGGCTGGATGGGAGCCTTGAATCGACGGCGGAGCCGTCATCAACCTTCTTGGCCATCTGCATCCGGATTCGCAAATGAACTGCTGTCTTGGTGACAACGTGCGAGTTTTCTCGCCGCCGCGACAATTCACCGGAACGCCAAGACTCCCTGAGTTACCGAAACAAATTTCCAACCGACAAACCAACCCAATTCAAGCGACCGGCCAGTCCGTCCTGATAAATAAGGAGCCAACAAATGCACCCACCCCGCGACTCAGGCCAACTCCCGAACGACCAGATTCGACTTGCACTGGCCACTCGCTCGCTGACGGACCGTGATCGCCAAAGCTTCATCCACGATGGGCCGCTCCCGACCGGGATGTTCGTAGACTTTGACACGCCTTGGATTGCAAGAACGCGACGAGGTCGCCGACTCGCACGAAATTATCGAGCTCTTCCGCTTCCTCCGCCGAAAGTTCGCCCGCTTGTTTTTTTCGGCCAGTTCGTGCATTCGAGTTTAGTCGTCCACTGAACGCCGCAGCTTTCGAACATGACGTGTCAGAACGGATGACAGTGGGTTTCCCTCGTCCGCCCAAACACGCGAAAAGATGGCGGCTTCATGGTCTTGGAACGGGGCGCTACGGTTACGGTTGATATGCCTGATTCCTCGATTATCTGCAAACTTCAAACGGTTCTCATTGTGGAATGAAATCGTTGTGATTGTTATGCCGCGAAGTTCATTCCAAAGTTCGCTCCGGCTACTCTTCGCCGACGAGACTCAAAAATCAAAGCATTTGGAATGCGGAATGAGCGAACTGGGGCGAATGAATGCCGCGCAGCAAGAGGCGGTTACGACGTTGTCGGGGCCGTTGTTGGTTCTCGCCGGAGCCGGGACCGGGAAGACACGGGTCATAACATTGCGGATTGCCAATTTGATTCGGCATGGGATAGATCCCGAACGGATTTTGTCGGTCACGTTCACGAACAAGGCGGCCAAGGAAATGGCTGAACGCGCGTTTGCGTTGCTCGGTGGGAAGCCGAAGCGGAAGCCTTGGATTTCGACATTTCATAGCCTTTGTGTGAAGGTGCTGCGGCAGGAAATTGAAGAACTCGGCTATCCGAAGAACTTCACGATCTACGACCGAGGCGATCAGGAGGCGGCGGCCCGGCGAGCGTTGCGGGATTTACGAGTCGGCGAAAAGCAGATGAAGCCCGGAGATCTCGTCAATCGGATCAGCCAGTGGAAGACGAACGCCGTTACGGCGGCTCAGGCTCGCGACAACATCGACCATGATGGCGACATGCTCTGCGCAATGGGCTACAAAAAATATCAGTCGATCTTGAAGTCTTCCGGATCGGTCGATTTCGATGATCTGCTAATGTTGACCAATCAATTGTTCTGCGAGCATCCCAATGTGCTCGAAAAGTATCAGCGGCGGTTCGATCATGTGCAGATTGACGAGTATCAAGACACGAACGGCTCGCAGTTTGACTTGATCGAAGCACTCGTTCGGCCGCATGGAAACCTATGCGTGGTCGGCGACGATGATCAGTCGATCTACGCCTGGCGCGGGGCGGACGTGTCGCACATCCTCAAGTTTCCGTCGGTTTTTCCCGGCACCAAGGTCGTTCGGCTGCAAGAGAATTACCGCTGCACCGAGCAAATCCTCGGTCTGGCCAACAGCCTCGTGCGACACAATCGCGACCGGCACGAGAAACGGCTCATCGCCTCGAAGAACATTCCCGGCTCGGTGCGGTATCGCGAGTACGAAACGGAGGAACTCGAAGCCGAAACTGTCGTGCGCGAGATCGAATTCTTCGTGCGAAATGGGAGCGCGACTGCCAATGCTATTTCGCCCGATAGCGACGTTGATCCGTACTCGGTTCAAGTGAATGATGCTTCTCGTTCGATGAGGGCAAGCTGTTCTCCGGACGACTTTGCAATTCTGTTCCGCACGAACGAACAGCCGCGTGCGTTTGAAGTGCAACTGCGGCGGTTCAAAGTGCCGTATGTGCTGCTGGGCGAGCGGTCGTTTTTCGACAACAAAGAAGTCCGCGACATCCTGGCTTATCTGCGAGTCATCTCACAGCCGCTCGACGAACAATCGCTGTTGCGAATCATCAACACGCCGACTCGCGGGATCGGCGATTCGACGGTTGAGAAGGTCCTAGCACGGGCCGTTCAAACTAAGCGACGTTTTTGGGATGCCGTCCCTACGCTCGTGCAAGAATGCGAAATCACCGCGAAGGCTGGAGCTGCCCTCGAAGTCTTCGAGCGCCTGCTGGCCGACTTCCGTTCGCGGTTTGAGCAGACTCCGAAGCAGATGTCCGAAACGCTGCACGACCTGCTCGAAACGATCAACTACGACGACGAAATTCAACGCTCATACAAAACGCCGGAGCAGCAATTGGTCCGACAAGGAATCGTCGAAACGCTGCTGGAAACACTGCAAACGTATTGCAACAGCGCCGACGAACCGACCCTTGCCGGCTTCCTGGATGACCTCGCTTTGGCTGGCCGAGACGACGAACCGGACAAAGACGAACAGCTCAAACAACGGGGCGTCCGCCTGATGACGATTCACGCCGCCAAGGGGCTCGAATTCACTCGCGTGTACCTTGTCGGCATGGAAGAGGGTTTGTTGCCACACCGCCGCTCGGTCGATTCCGAAGAAGTGACTCCACAATCCATCGAAGAAGAACGCCGCCTGTGCTACGTAGGCGTCACGCGAGCCAAAGATTCGTTGACTCTGACTCGCGCCCAATACCGCAAAAAATGGGGCAAGATGCGTGAGACAATCCCGTCCCGCTTCCTCCACGAAATGTTCGACGAATCGCCAGCCACGCCTCCAACCGGCGAAGAGTACGTCGAACCGGAGTCGCACGACGTGTTGGACGACGAAGTCGAGCCGATCGACGTTGCGTGATTTATTTAACCCGCGACGCTCAGAGGATCGCGTCGGCTGGCTAACGCGCCAGTTTTCTCAGCGCTCTTCGCTCCTCTGCGGTGCAACAAGCGATTTCTTTACCGCAGAGAAGCGAAGAGCGCTGAGAAGGTGCAATGGGCCATTCAGTGTCGCAACAAGCCCGCTTCAGCGCGGCTCGCTGAGGCGTCTGTTGACGACTTGTGACAGGGCTTTGCCGTCGGCTTGTCCGGCGGCTCGTTCGGTGGCGAGCTTCATCACGGCACCCATTTCTTTTTTCGAGGTCGCACCGAGTTCTTGGATCGCTTGAACCACCAATTGTTCGATCTCGTCAGCAGAGAGTTCTTTCGGCAAGAACTTTTGCAATACCACGATTTCGGCCTCTTCCTTTTCGGCCAGTTCCGGCCGCCCACCAGCTCGGAATGCTTCAACAGAATCGCGCCGCTGTTTGATCTGCTTGCGAACAATCGCCAAGACGTCGTCGGTGGCCAGTTCCCCTGACGGACCCAAATCTTTGTCAACCTCCACCAACATGAGTACGGACTTCAAACCGCGCAACGCCAACAGCGCCACCTGATCCTTGGCCTTCATCGCCTCTTTGATTCCATCGTTGATTTGCTGCTGAATGCTCATTGACTGCTCCCTTGGATGACTCTGTTCGTTGGCGACAGAAAAATCGTTGTTGTGATGCAACCTTCGTTCGGAATGCAAGTCATCATAATCGCGGCTGGAGATTTCGCAAAAACCCAACTCGCGCTGGTTGGGAAGTCCAATCACGACCGCATCGACAACTGGACGACTTCGAGAGTGAGGTCGGGATCGCAGCCATAGATACCCGATCCCCAGGCCGCGTTCAGTTCAACAACGCTCCAGCCAATCCCGGTGATCCGTCCAACGTCCATGACAATCGCTTTCGGAACAGTGACGCGGTCGTCGCTGAGCACTTGATTTGCGAACTCGGCTGCCTCATCTCGTTCCGCTGGCGAACAGTCGAACTCCGACTCGCGAGCTAATTGTCCGTTGCGAAGATATGGCGACAGTGTCTGTACTTCACCATTGGCAATAAAGCAGCGGAATTCGACTTCAAACGTCACTGGATCGGCGATGAGGACGGTCTGTGAGTCATCAAATTCAGCCGGCAACAAAGCTCCGGGCTTCGTAGACCTTTGCCGGAAACGACTTCTCGTTTGGTGGTTTGACAAATGCGGCAGTCGTCAATTGGCGAGCCTGACCTAATGTCGAAAGGCTGATCGTGCGGTGTCGGTACTCCAACGGCAATCGCACAAGCCAATCCTCTGGCGGCTCGGAAAGCGTTATTCCAAGTTGTGCCGCAACCGTGTGAGCAAAAAGAGATTCCAAATAGAGAACGATCTCCTGCTCCCGCTTCAGTCCATTCGGAAGTCGGATGCCTTGGACTCGCTCGACATCCCAACCGCGCCGAATCGCGGCTCGCCACATCGCTTGGTTGTCTTCGGTATGCCTTGACGAGAGCAGCAGAGTGGTCATGTTCGGTCAACAATTCACTGGAGTCGTGGCGGACAGGCATCGCTTTTGTTCGACTTCCAATGCTTTCGTTAACGCCCTTGGCAACAGATCCTCGCCGCAATGGCTGCAAGAATGCCAAAAGGCATTAGGTACGACCAAGACTTCACCGGGAACGTCGCCCGACACTTTTACGGAATACTCGCCGTTGCGTTCGACTAACGACCCTTTTCCACAAATTGGACAGTGCGTGGCAACCATTTTGGAAGTACCTTCGCCGCAATGATTTGCCCAGATTACTGCTGTAAGACGTTCACTCCCGGTCCGCCTTGGAGCGAGTCGTCGCCGGCGTTTCCAACGAGCAAATCATCGCCCAGACCGCCAATCAATGTGTCGTTATGGATGCCACCCTCCAGGGTGACACCCGTTGTGGTCGCCGATGCATCGATCAATAGAGCGCCCGACTGCAAGTTCGCTGCGGGGTGACCACTCAAATGAATTCGCTCGATATTCTGAAACCGATAGGTACGTGTGACTGCCGAGGCAGTCTTGCGAAGTTCCGAGTCCGTTAAGATCACGCTCGCGGCATCTCTTAGGAAACCACGCACCGTGTCGATTCCCTCGCCGCCGCTCAAAGTTGGTGTCCCGACTTCGGTCCCTTGGGTTTCTAGGTGAAGAAGAAATCCATCATCGCCTCCTTGGCCTTTGAGGGTGTCGGCACCGCTGTTGACCTCGAACGTATCGTTGCCATTACCACCAACAACGAAGTCATCGCCTGACGATCCCACCAAATAGTCGTCTCCATCGGAGCCACGGAGCGTGTCATTACCGTCACCGCCCCACAGAGCATCTGCCCGTATTGAACCGACAAGAGTGTCATTACCAGACCCACCATCCAACCAAGCGGCGAGCCCACTTTGTTGAACATTGATTGCGTCATTTCCATCACCGCAAGCCACTCGAATCCCTTGGAGCGACGAAAATCCGGTGTCCATTCTCGAAGCGACTAGCCGGTCATGGCCCCCGGTCAAATTAAAGATCAGACTCATTGAGTCTGTGAACTTCACCGTCGGGGAAGCACGCGATGTGAGTTGCGACAGCCCATTTCCGTCAAGGCCATCGTCGGCAATTGTGATTCCCGCTCCGGTCACTCCTCGAAACTGAAAACTCCGATCGTGGACCCCAGTAAGTTCCTCGTCGCAGGACTCAACGCCAACAAACTTGATTGTTTTGTTGATGCTCAGATTGTTCCGATCGCGCAGGCCGATATCTCCGCTTTTCGCCGTGTCGAAACCGTAGTTAACGGTATCTGCTCGATTGCCAACCAACTGCAAAGTGTCCCGCCCACCGCGAGCGTTGAAAATCACTGTTTTCATTGGCAGTCCACCGTTGAGATTGACGACCAGAGTTTCAGCTTCAGCCGTGCCATTGATCCTCAGTGTTTGCGTCAGAGGTAAATGAAAGAGTTCCGTCCCATCTTGTTGCCTGATGATCATCTCATTGTCTTGCCGCGACAATTCAAACGGGCCAACGCCGACCGGTAGATCAACGACCATCGTCGGTACCCGACGGTTCTCTAGCGATTCGACTTCGGAAGCGACCGGCGAATTTTGCAACTTATTACGACGCGTACATTCCCTTGAACGAGAAATATGTCCCATTTCATCCTCCGTGATCAATGAATGCCGGTCGTCTGGCTTCTCATCCTTTCGGTTCGTAGCCCCGGTCAGTCTCACAGAAAGCCCGCAAAATCGGCAAACTTTGCCAAACGATTTCCTTTTATCAAGCCGCAGCCGGGCACTCTGGAAGTCGATCTCAGAGTGCGCAAGACTGCGCTCACCGTTTCGCTGGACTGAAGGACCGAGTGCGAGTCGGGCATGAGGCAAAAAAGAAGCCGCAATGAATCATCGCGATCCGTTGCGGCCGTGTATTTCGATTGGGATCGGAGTTGAAGTCTGGCGACTTCAGCTACAGGCCCTTGCTGATGATCAGCTTCAGCAGGTCGCCGACGCGGTTGCTGTAGCCCCATTCGTTGTCGTACCAGCTCACCAGCTTGAAGAACTTGCTGTTGAGTTCGATGCCACTCCCTTTGTCGTAGATCGAGCTGGCGTTGCAGTGGATGAAGTCGCTGCTGACCACTTCGTCTTCGGTGTATTCGAGTATCCCTTTGAGATACGTCTCGCTGGCCTTCTTCATGGCGGCGGAGATTTCGGCGTAGCTGGTGTCCTTTGAGGTCTTGAACGTCAGGTCCACGACCGAGACCGTGGGAGTCGGCACGCGGAACGCCATGCCGGTCAGCTTGCCCTTCACTTCCGGGCAGACCTTCGCCACTGCGATCGCGGCACCAGTGGTACTGGGAATGATATTCAAAGCCGCTGTACGGCCCCCCTTCCAATCTTTTTTGCTGGGGCCATCGACTGTCTTCTGCGTCGCCGTGTAGGAATGCACGGTCGTCATCAGACCTTCTTCGATACCGAAGCCCTCTTTCAGCAGCACATGCACCAGCGGCGCAAGACAATTCGTCGTACAACTCGCGTTCGAGATGATATGGTGCGACTTCGGGTCGTACTTTTCGTGATTGACGCCCATCACGACCATGATGTCCTCGCCCTTGGCCGGAGCGGTGATGATGACCTTCTTCGCACCGGCAGCGATGTGTCCTTTGGCCTTTTCGGCTTCAGTGAACAGTCCGGTCGATTCGATGACGACATCCACGCCAAGCTGCTTCCATGGCAGCTCGGCCGGAGACTTCGCGCTGACGACGGCGATGTCTTGGCCGTTGACGACCAGCACGTCATCTTCCGCTTTGTCCGGCGAAGATTTTTTGCTGCTGACGGTGCCGGCGAAGCGGCCTTGCGTCGAATCGTACTTCACCAAGTAAGCCAGATTGTCGGCCGGGACGATATCGCCAACCGCGACCACTTGGACTTCTTTGCCGACGAGACCTTGCTCGACCATTGCTCGAAACACCAGCCGCCCGATGCGGCCGAACCCATTGATTGCAACTTTCACCACGAGACATTCTCCTTGAAAACAGGCCGCCAAGCCGGAGCGGTATTCCGCCCTCCCAAGCCCAGCCAGCACCTCAAAAGCGGCGGGAGTTTAGTCCGCAACCGGCCCGTTTTCCATTCGCCGATTCCCGATTCAAAGGGCCTGAGTTTGGCCGATGGCCGTGAGCAGTTGGACGATTTCAGTTTCGTCCATGACGAACTGAAATCCGCTTAGGGCATTCGACCAACGGTATTCGATTCACCACGCAGAGCGCGACGGCTAGGTTGTCGGGAACAGCATCACCGCCAGCGGCGAGTTGTTGCCTCGGTAGTTGCCGTCTTTATCTAAGACTTTGCCATTTCCGTTGCTGCCGGCATTTGTCGTCAGCAGAGCCAACCATTTCCCGGACGGATGCAGTCGCACGGCGTGGGTATTCGAGAGTTTGGTTTCAAACAGCGGTTGCTCGTCCTCGATGCGAGTTACCAAGAACTTGCCTTGGCCGGGATTGCCGCTGGTGGAGATCAGCCATACGCCGTCCGAACCGGCTTGAATATCGGTCACGAACACATCGCCGTCGGCACCGAGCTCTTTCTTGGTCTTGAGTGTTCCGGTCGCGACATCGAAAACCAATACCGTCGGCTTGCCTTGCACGTTGCCTCCGACCGACGGCTGAGTGCCACCGACCAGCAACGTGGCTCCGTCGGCGCTGACGTTCAAAGCACGAACTCCGCCAACGTCTTGCAGGCGGTTGGGTTTCCAAAGTGGCGAGCAATCAAAGTCACGAAGCTTCGTCAATGATCTCTTGTCGCCTACGATCGTCAGCTCCAATTGAGTCACTTTGCCCTCGAAGGCTCCGACGAACAGCGACATCCCGTCAGGTGAGAATCGCACGACATACAAATCGCCGCCGAATGTCGTCTCACCCAGCTTGCGACCTTCGGCCGACCACAATCGAACGTGTCCGTCGCGACCACAGCTTGCCAGCAGCACACCGTCGGGAGATACGCAAATGCTCCGAATCCAACCATCGTGCGCCTTCTCGACCTTCCAACTCGGCGCGGCGGCGTCATCGCAGTACGACCACGCCGCCAAGTTCCCCCACGAATCGGCTGCGACCACATGCTTCCCATCGGGCAAACAAACACAGGTACTAGTCCACGCGGTCAACCCGGTCAACGTCGGCATCTCTGTCAATTCCGGCTCGGCCTTTTCGGGCACAATCGTGAATCGACCGACGCCACCTTCCATATCCCCGGCTAACAAGAACTGTCCATTCGGACTGAACGCCGCCGACAAAAACTGCTTGGACAAGTCGAGCGTCTTCTTCATCGGAGTCAGTTTGAATCGAGACTTCAGCGTTTCAAGGTCAGTCATCTTCAAGCTTCCAAATTTTCGTGCGACGTATCGACCAAATTAGGCGTTGCGACCTTTGACTTCAATCAGTTCTTCCTCAATTGTGATGGCCTTGCGCCAAAATCCGCAGCGCTGCCGACGGTGCCAGACGTGGGCGGCCGGCTGCGTGGCGTTCGAGATCGCTGATGACTTGGTTCCAGCCAGTGGTTTCGGCAAATCGCATCGGACCGCCTCGGAATGGAGCGAAGCCGGTGCCAAAAACCATCGCGAGGTCAATGTCTTCCGGCTTGTCCACAATCTTTTCATCGAGACAACGCGCGGCTTCATTGATGATCGAGTGGATCAACCGCTGCGTGATGTCGTCTTGCGCCGGAGTGCCACCAGGAACTGAGTACAAGCCAGACTGCCGCACCTTTGCAATCGCACGGCGAACCGCCGGGTTCAATTTTTTGCGTGAACCTTTGCCGACCAACAGCGTCTTCGCGGCATGCGGTTCGGACGATGCGATCTCCTTCAGCGCGGCCCACAACGGTGCGGGAGTCATCCGTTCGCCGTAAGCCGCGTGCATGTTCGCCGCCACATGCTGAGCGACTTCGAGACCCACCAAATCCGTGAGCTCCAGCGGTCCCATCGGCATTCCAAACTCCACTGCCGCGCGGTCGATCTCCAACGGATCGTCCACTTCCAGTAACAGATACCCCGCCTCATTCATGTACGGTGCGAGCAACCGATTAACCAAAAAACCGGGACAATCGCGAACAATCACCGCCGTTTTGCCAAGCCGCTGCGTCAGCGAGAACGCCGTGGCCAGTGCGGCGGAACTGGTTTGCTCCGTGCGCACAATTTCGACCAGTGGCATCTGCAACGGCGGATTGAAAAAGTGCAGCCCGACAACCCGTTCCGGATGCGGCACACCGGCCGCGATCTCTTTGACCAGCAACGAACTCGTGTTCGTCGCCAATACCGTCGTCGGTGACGTCGATTTGGCCAATTCCCGAAACACGGATTGTTTGATCGCCAACTCTTCGACAATTGCCTCGATCACGATGTCGGTCTGGTTGAATCCGGAGTGATCGGTCGTCGGCCGCAAGCGGTCGAGCGTATCGGTCGCCTGAATCGCTGTGATCTTTTTTCGTTTAAGATCAGCCTGTATCTGCTTTCGCGCGGTCGCCAAGCCCTTCGACAGAAACTCCGGATTGATGTCTTTGAGCCGAGTCCAAATTCCTTTTTGAGCCATCAACAGCGCGATCCCCGATCCCATCGCGCCGGCCCCGATCACGGCCGCGTCGCGAGTCGGCGTCTGTTGGCTCGAACTCGAATCGATCGAGGCAGGCTTTTTCGCCTCTTCTTGCAGAAAGAACAGCCGCAAGCATTCGTGAGTCACCGGCGATTCGGCCAATCGTTTGATCGCCGCCGACTCCGCCGCGAAGCCGATTGACGGCGGCTGCCGAAATCCCGCTCGCAACGTTTCTAGCGCCGCAAGCGGAGCCGGATACCGACCTTTCGTTTGCTTGAGAGTCTCTTTTTCCGCACGACCAAATGCGAAGCTGCGTAATGGCGGAAAGGATTCCATTAACCGCGACAGCCACGATCGTTTCGGCCGTTTGAAGATCGCTCGCGCGGTTCCGAATTTCGCTACTGTCCGCAACAACTCTTCGCCGACAAACGGCAACGCCTCGATCGGTACCACATCATGAACCAAGCCCTTCGATCGAGCTTGCCGACCGTTCAGCGTTCGTCCGGTAAGAATCATCGGCAGGCTTTCGATTAAGCCGATCAGTCGAGGCAGTCGCACCGTCCCGCCCCACCCCGGAATTAAACCAAGCTTCACTTCGGGCAACCCCAGCAACGTTTTCACATGATCGTCAGCAATCCGATATCGGCAGGACATCGCGAATTCCAGCCCACCGCCAAGACACGCTCCCGAAATCAGCGCGACTGTCGGGACGTGCATTGTTTCGACTTGTTCAAACACACGCTGCCCGAACTGCGACAACTCGGCTGCCCTCGAACTCGTCAGCGATTTCATCTCGGTGACATCCGCCCCGACTATGAAGCTCCCCGGCTTGCCGCTGAAAAAGATCACGCCGCGCACCGCCGGGTTCCGCTTGATCTCGGCCAGCAGTCGCTCTAATTCAACGAGCATCGCCTGCGACAACGCATTCGCCGACTTGTCCCGCCGATCAATCCGCACTCGCAGCCAGCCTTCAGCATTCAATTCTCCGTGCCACATCACGGCATCGGTCAAGAATTCCACTTTGGCGTTCGGCGTAGCAGCCATCATTTGATTCAGCATGTGACTTCCCTTCGTCATGTGAGTTGATTGGCCGCTGATTTCTACCGGTTCGCGACAACTGTGCAAACCTTCCGACCCCGATCCGAGATGTGGTCAAGCGATATCCAGTTACTCAATCAGTCCGAGATCGCTCTACCAAAATCGATTTCGATTCGAACTCACTTCTCCAGTGTTCGTAATCCTGCGGCGTATCGAGGTCGATCAAAACCGACTCGCAATCGGTTGGCCATTCGGTGATCAAGCCGGGAGACTCACGCCACAGAGCGTTGATGCCGACGCCACGCGGAAGTTGTCTGATTCGCTTCGCCAATGACCAGCGGAATAGCGTTGGGTGTCCACGATGTTCGCCAAACTTCGGGACCAGCACTTCGGCATTCGCAGCGAACCATTGAGTCAGCAAGCCGTTGAGGACTTCCGGTTCGATCACCGGATGATCGGCCGGAATCAGTAGCCAGCCGTCGGCATCGCTTGGCTGAAGCCGATCTTGAATCGCTTTTAAGCCAAGTTCCACGCTGTCTCGCATATCGGGCGGATCTTGGTCAGCCGCGATCACGATTGCAGCCGTTCGCGCCAGCGTCGCCCGCAAGATGAAATCGGTCGGGCGCACGACCACGAAGGCGGCACAGATTTCCGGTCGAGCCAACGTGGTTAACAGGTGCTCAATCACTGTCGTTCCACCCCAGGGCAGCAGTAACTTTGGCGCCCCCATACGCCGGCTGCGGCCTGCGGCCGGGATCAGCGCGAACAGTCGCGACGCATAAGACTTTTGTGGAATTGGTGCGATCACTTGACTCATGGAAATTCCGTCTTTCCGGGGACGGCGATCTTGGCTACAAGCTCGCTCCCTTCCAAGTCACTCTCGCCGATTAGCGCTTGCTTAAAGCTCACGTCATGCGTCTCGCGTTATTTGAAGATCACATCGCCAGCCAATTTTCGCCGATCGCCTGGATGCGTCCGGTGTTTGAGTTGCTGTGCGGACAGTGGTCCCTGCGTGAACGATTACAGCGTCTGTTGCCGGTGGCGAATTGGGGAGTGTTCGTGCGACCGTTCCTGGCGGAAACGTATCACGAGGAACAGCCTTATGCCGCTGTCAACAATCTGGAATGGCTGCTGACCGAGCCAACGTTGTTGATTAACGGACGCTGGCTGCCGGATGCAGAAGCTCTGCGACGATTGCCTCATGCCGGAGACGACGAGGCCGGCATCATCGACGGATCGCTGGTGTGGCTGCGATTACATCCCGACGAAGTTCCGCTGCTGACACTTGATGATTGGGACAATCAATTGGCCGCGATCGCACGCACGCGAACTCTGGTGCAGGTCACGGGCCGGTTAGCGACGCGGCCGTGGGATTTAGTGCGGCACAACGGCTCGCAGTTGGCGATTGACTTTCAATTCCGCAAGTTCGGTCAATCGCGAGGCCAGCGCCCGCGCAGCCCCCATTTATTTGGCGGGCAAGTGGCCGTTGTCGGAGATGTCTCCAACGTCGATGTCGATCCCGAAGCGCAGCTCGATCCGTTCGTCGTGTTGGATGCTCGCCACGGGCCGATCACGATTGAGGCAGGAGTTGTCGTGCAGCCGTTCACACGAATCGAAGGTCCGTGTCACATCGCCCGGAACTCGCAACTCTTCCGAGCCAACGTACGGGGTGGCACGACGATTGGCCCGGTCTGCCGAGTCGGCGGCGAAATCGAAGCCTCGATCCTGCACGGCCTCGTCAACAAATATCACGACGGGTTCCTTGGACACAGTTATGTTTGCCCGTGGGTCAACCTAGGGGCACTTACGACGAACAGTGACCTGAAAAATGACTACTCGAATGTGACCGTACCGCAAGAAGGGATCTCGCTGGACACGGGAAGCACGAAGGTCGGCAGCTTCATCGGTGATCACACGAAAGCCGCGCTCGCAACGCTGTTCAACACCGGCAGTTCAATCGGGGTGATGTGCATGTTGCTGCCAGGCGGCGAATTGCTCCCGAAGCATGTGCCGTCGTTTTGTCGAATCTGGCACGGTGTGTTGGACGATCAACTTCACTTGGAAGCATGCATCAAGACCGCGCGCGCGGTTGTCGAACGCCGCCAGCACGAGTTGACACTGGCTCAGGAGCGATTGCTGCGTTATGTGTTTCAGGCGACGCAGTCCGAACGCGAAGCCGCCCTGCGACGCATCAACGACAAGGTGGCACGACGCTCCGCGACGTGAAATGTCGCAACGGGGAGCGTCACGCCGCACTCATCTGCTGTGCGCCCACGATGCAAGACAGTAGTCTGTCCACATCAAATGCTCATCGGAGGAAAACATGTCGGACAATTTTACATTGTTAGAAGTGAAGCAAGTCGGCGAGCGAACCGTGATTGATTTTGGCGGGCGTGATGTGCTCGATCAAATCAACATCGCCGTCTGCCGCGACCAAATTGCCAAAGTGGTGACTGAACACGGCAGCAAGGTGCTGGCGTTCAATCTGACAGGCATCAAACTAATTCCAAGCGGAATGTTGGGATTGTTGGCGTCGCTGAGGAACATGGGGGTGACGGTGCAACTCTTCGCACCGTCGGACGACGTGCGCGAGGCGCTCGAAATCACCAAGCTGAATCAGATTTTTGAAGTCCACTTGGAGCCACTGACATGCTGACGCAGGCCGCGCCGGAAAATTGTGGACTCGACCCGCAACGCTGGAACAACGCCTTGCGGATCGCTCGCGATTGGGCCGAACGGGACGATCGCGTGCCAGCGGTCGGGCTGCTCGTCGCGCGAGGCGGTCATACGCCGGGAGCCGTGTTGTTTGGGCGACAGCAGATCGCAGCCGGGGCACCGAAAGTCCGCGATGATGCGATTTTTCTGATCGCGTCGATCACGAAGCCAATCGTCTGCATGGGAGCAATGCTGCTGATCGAGCGCGGGCAGTTGACCCTCAACGACCGCGTCACCGACTTCCTGCCGGAGTTCGGAGCCAAAGGAAAACTCCCCACGACTATGCGACATCTGCTGACTCACACGTCCGGCCTACCCGATATGGTGCCGAACAACATCGAACTGCGGAAAGCTCACGCGCCACTGTCGGAGTTCGTGACTGCGACGTGTGCCGTCACCCCCGACTTTCCCGCCGGCCGATCAGTGCAATATCAAAGCACCGGTATCGCGATCCTTGCAACAATCATCGACAAGATCACCGGGATCTCGCACTCAGAGTTTTTGCGTCGCGAATTCTTCGAGCCACTCGGAATGTGCGACACGCGACTTGGTGCGCCGGATGATTGGTTCGCCGGCGCGAACCAGACTGCCGACCGTATCGCTGAAGTTCGCGTTCCCGCCGATCTGGCCACTGAGACGATGTGGAATTGGAACAGCCGATACTGGCGACAGCTTGGCGTGCCGTGGGGCGGATTACTCACGACTCCGATGGACCTCGCAAAGTTCGCTCAGTTGATGTTGAATCGCGGCCGAGTCGGTGACCGACAAATTTTGGCTGAGGCCACGATCGCCGCAGTGACTCGCAATCAACTGGCCCCGATGAAAGATGTGCCAGATGAAGAGCATCGCTTCCGCCCGTGGGGTTTCGGTTGGCGATTGCAATGGTCCAATCATTCGTCAACGTTTGGCGACCTCGTCAGCCCGTCAACGTTTGGCCATTGGGGAGCGACGGGCACGATGCTGTGGATCGACCCGGAACGCGATTCGTTCGCGGTTGTGCTGACAACGCAGCCGCTCGATCCAAACGGCGCACCGTTCCAGAAACTGTCGAACGCGATCGTGGCGGCGTTCAAGGATTAGCACAGACGCCTGGCCTGCGCCCCGTGTTCTGAAAAACAGCACAGGCCAGCCGCATACGCTACGTAGCGGCCAACGCTCGCTGACACCACTCGGCCGACACGATGCCTGTTTCCAGATCGGCAATCGGCGTGCGGCGTGTTTTGACGCAGTCGATGAAATCCGCGAGATGCGGCGTGAGTTGTTCGCTGCCATCGGACGTGAGCGATTCCGCCGAGTCGTACACCTTCCAGCCGCCGCGATCGACGACGAGTGTGCCGCGTTCGCCAAAAAAGGCGACGCCGGCCGTGCGCCCTTCGGGAGCATGATTGCTCCAACTGCGATGCTCCCAAATCACGGTTGAACCGCCGCAGTCGAACTGGACATGCAACGAATCGGGAGTTTCCGCTGCGTCATTCCAAACGCGATCGCCCTGCACAGCGAGGACTCTTTCAGGACGATCAACATTCAAACCCCAGCGAGCAATATCCAAAAGCTGCGAGCCCCAAACACCCAGCTCGCCTGAACCGTAATCACGAAACCATCGCCAATGAAAATGAAAACGATTCGCCGCAAAGGCCCGCTCGGCGGCCGGACCAAGCCACGCCGCGTAATCGACTCCGGCGGGCGGTTGGGTCGGTGCGACTTCAATGATCGGCTGCCGACGTTGAACGAACCAAGCTTTGGCTAGAGTCACTTTGCCAAGCTGACCGCTTTGCACTAGTCGCACCGCCGATTGAAAATGCGAACCACTTCGCTGCTGAAGACCCGCCGCCACGATCCGCTGATGCCTGCGAGCCGACTCGATCACAGCGGTTGATTCGTACAGTCGATGAGTCACGGGCGTTTCGACATACACGTCCTTGCCCGCTTCACATGCGGCGATCGTCATCGCGGCGTGCCAATGATCGGGAGTTGCAATCACGATGGCATCAACTCGATGATCGTCGAGCACTCGCCGGAAATCTTTTTCGGTTCGAGGTGTCGTTCCTTGCGACTTCCGCACCGTCTCAATTGCCGCCGGCAAAACGTTGTCATCGACGTCGCACAGCGTCACGATCTGAGCATCCGGCATCGAAGCTAAGCTGCCAGCCAGCGTTTTTCCCTGATTCCGCACACCGATCACGGCTACGCGAATTCGTTCCGAAGCCGCCGCGTGAACCAGCGAGGCTGCTCCCGTCAGCCCGACAACTCCCGCCGCCACCCCGGCCGCGTTCTGAGCACTCTGCCCGAGAAACTGACGACGATTGATGTCTCGTTCAATAAATTGCTCGACGTTCATAGCCGCATAGTTTAGATACCGCCGCCGCAAAAGTCTCGGCAGAAATTGCCTGATATTCATCTACGTTTGGTAAGCCAGCCAAGAACTCGTTAACGCTTCAGGGAGAGTGCGCTCTCGCATAATCGGCAAAGGCTTCTGTCTCACCGAAATCGGCAGAACCAGTATTCTCGGTAAAGTTGCCGCAGACTCTTGGCCGATCAAACAGGTAGCCGCCGCGCGACAATGTACGGCGGAAAATCGGTGACTGTGACAGAAGCCTTGTCGGCTCGCTGACGCACGTCACGACCTCCCTGTTGAGGAACCCCATGAACTCGTTCATTCGGCTCGGTTTGGGACTCGTTTTTTTGGTCGGCTTAGCTGGCTGCCACGCCTGCGGTCACACCTGGGGCCACAACTGCGGCCATAACGATTGCGGCTGTGGTGGCAGTGAGGTCACAACCTGCGAGCATTGCGTTTGCGACGGTGATGAGTGCGATCACTGCGAATCTTGCGAGGAATGTCACAAACCGAAGCTGTCGAAGCTCAAGAAGAAAATGAAACATTCCAAGAAATCGGACAAGTACGAACTGCCACGCGAAGCGTCGGCCTACGGATACGGCAAACATGTGGTTTACACCGGCGACGATTGGGGCGGGATTCCGCATCCTCCGACAAGCCCCGGCATGATGCCGTGGGGATCGATGGGTTCGTGTTGTGATAGCTGCAATATGCCCATGATGGACGGCGGCGGGATGCCGTCGATGCCAGGCAGCTCCGGAGGTTGCACGTCATGTACAGCCAATGCGGGCATGATGCCGCAACCGGAAAGCTTCGGATGCACCTCGTGTCAGGCGGGTCAGCATCCGCAACTGCAATCTACGCCTGCCACTTCCGGCGGAACCTGTGCTCATTGCGGACCGGGCAACGCGACACCAGACTCGTTCTACAGTCCGATGCAACCCGGACGTGGCACGCCTACTCCGGCTCCGCCAGCCACAGACTCCGGTCCGATGCCACCTACTCCAGATACGTCCAACCCGAACAGCAACGATCAATCATCCGGCGGCCCGATTCAAAAGCTGCAATGGGTTCCGCGGCAATTGTAATTGCCGACGTCGGGTTCGGGATTTCATGATCACACACGGATGCCTTCGTCCGTGTGCATGTTTCGATTGCCAAAATTTCGCGTTATGGTCAAGTCGATCGTGCGGTCACACAGCCTATGCAAAAGGGAGTGATGATCATGCAGGGCCGGACCATTTCAGAAGTCACAACGATTGATCGTCTGTCTCCGCGAGTTCGGCCATTTGGTCGTTTGTCGGGATATCACACTTGGTCCGACTTGCTGTTCGTGCATTGGCGAGTCGATCCGTCGGCATTGCGCTCATTGCTTCCGGCGGGTGTTGAGATCGACGAGTTCGGCGGCTCGGCCTGGGTGGGAGTCGTACCGTTTCACATGTCGAGAGTGCGGCCCTGGTGGTCGCCGGCGGTGCCTGGCCTATCCGAATTCCACGAAACGAATGTCCGCACTTACGTCGTGGTGAACGGCGAACCGGGCGTCTGGTTTTTCAGTCTGGAAGCCTCACAATCACTAGCCGTGCGGATCGCTCGCTGGCGTTGGCGGCTGAGTTACTTTCGAGCCGAAATGGAACTGATCCGCACCGGTTCGCGACGTGAATATCGCAGCAGCCGACTTTGGCCAGAGCCTCGGCAGGCACAATCACATATCGTTGCCGAGATCGGCGATTGGCTCCCCGGCGGCGGCGAGGCAATGCGTGGCTCGCTGGAGTTCTTTCTGGCCGAGCGCTATCTGCTGTTCACCGAATCGTCGCCCCGTCAGATCGCGCGCGGGCAAGTTCATCATCAGCCCTATCGGCTTCGGACAGCGAAGTTGATGACGTGCGATCAATCGCTCTGCGCGGCGGCAGGTATTCCGGTCGAAGGTTTGCCAGTCCACGTTCTGTTCAGTCCGCAAGTGGACGTGGAAGTTTTTCCGCTGCGACCAATCGCAACAGCATCTCGCCAAATCGTACCAAGGCCGCGAACGGAATCGTGTGCGGGCCGTTGAATGGAAGAAACTCAACGTTCGCGCCGGCTTCGATCAGAAAGTCGCGCAGCCACTCGGCCGCTGGAAATGGCAGGATCTGATCCTGACGTCCGTGACTTTGTAGAACGGGAACGCCACGCAATCGATCGGCTCGCAATCGCCAATCGCTTTCGCCGACCAGGGTGCTTGACCAGAGACACAAACTCGCCGGTAGAGTCGGTAAATGCAACGCGACCTCTACGGCCAGCATTGATCCTTGAGAAAATCCCCCAAGCACGAATCGGGATTCCGGTAAGCCCGTCTGTTGCCGCACATCGTCGATCAGTCGCAACAAAAAGGCTCTTGATTCGGTCATTCCGGCCGGGCGGCGGTCTCGCAAGATGCGCAACTCGCCGCGGTCAATCGCGCCGATCAGTTCGTTCATGTCGATGTGCCACCACGCGCGGCCTCCGAGCATTCCGAGGTGATCGAGACTGAGCGGGGCTTCGGGGAAATAGAAATCGACTCGGCCGGCAAGCTGCGGAAAGCGATCGAATAACTCGTCGGCCAAGCCGACCAAGTCGTGACCTGGCGCACCGAAGCCGTGGCACAGGATCACCGCCAATTCGGGTTTAGCTCCTGCCTCGGTGCGGCTGATCGTGCGGCAAGTGAGACCGCCCAAAACACTTTTCTGAAACGCCATACTCGACTCCATGAAGAAGTTGTCATCCCCGACCGATCACCTTGTGGATTCTGAGTCCTTTGGTCACGACCCGCAACGAAGTTGTTGCGAACTCAGTTCGACGACACCAGGTTCATTGTGAGGACTAATTCAAGACCGGCAGTTTCGGCTTGAGTGTTTGTAACTCGTTGGCACACAACGAATCGTTTGGGAATTAAGCCTCCGTGTCCAATTTGCGACACTCGTTTTTTGATTGGCACGCTCCGTGCTTTTCAATTGGCTCGTCAGCCGCGAAACAAAAAAACAAACAGACGGCTAAAACGACCACTGAAAACAAAAGAATAAGGAACAAGCCATGAAAATTTTCGTCTCGACCACCGCCCTGATGTTGACTGTTGTGGGTTTGCTCGGCGAGACGACCTTCGCCGACCATGAAACGGGCTTGGCGGATCTCGCTCACAACCTGCAATGGCAATCGAACCGAGTCAATCGCACGTTGAACTATCACTTCACTTCTGGCCCGTTGGCTCGCGAAATGGCTGCCGACGCTCGTGACATGACCGTGCTGACGGGACAAATCGACGAGCTGATCGATAACAACGGCTGCATGAAAACGGTGGCCGCAAAGGCAAAGGAGCTGTGCCAAGTCGTCTGTGAACTGAAGGATCATTCGGCTCACATTCGTCCGGCCTGCAACAGCCGATTCTCGACTGGCCAATTTGGTTGCCGATTTGGTTCTCGATTCGGCAGCGTCGGCCCAACCGAAACTGATATCCGATACCTGACCAACCTATTGATCAACATGGAAAACACCTTGGAAGCGATGGAGCAAGAATTGGTCGTTCTGAATTCGGTCCCCGCGTTGCCTCCGGCCCCGGCCTACAATGCGGTTCCTGTTCAACCTAGCCGATTCAACACTCGTCCCGCTCCGAACTATGGAGTTCCGAATGTGGTTGCCCCGGTGAACTATCGGAACCGAGGCAGCTGGTCGGTCGGCTTCCGATTCGGCAACTGATCTGCCTCTGACGATTGACACCACTCGACACCCCCGAAGTTTCTTCGGGGGTGTTTTCGTTTTTACGAAGTTGCGTTTCGATGAGCTTGCGATTGCCGTCCGTGGCGAGTGCAATGCCGAGCCTCAGCCTGGGCTCGAAAGGAACTTCATGGAACGGCTCGTCAGTGCGTTTGGATTGCTCGTGATGATCGGGTTGGCGTGGGGGATGAGTGCGCATCGCTGGCGAGTCAATTGGCGATTGGTCGTCATGGGAGTTGCCTTGCAGTTCCTGTTTGGCGTGCTGACTTTGAAGACGGTTCCGGGACAACTCCTGTTTGCCGCGTTTGGCGAGTTGTTTTCGAAAGTGTTGGACTTCGTTGACGCGGGTGCCGCGTTTGTTTTTGGCAAGCACTTCCTGAATCACCGAT
>JANMIF010000521.1:0-5397 GCA_031375695.1 Planctomyces sp. | reverse complement strand
CAAGAAGGGTTCGGTGACTTGTCCGATCTCACGGCTGCCGACCTGCACCGGCAACACCTCCTCCAACGCTGTCCCCGCGTAACCACCGGGACCGAGGCTGTGATAACCCCCCATCATCAGCAGTCCCGCCCCCTCGCTGACTCGCTGCCGAATGAGTTCCATCTGCTGCGGCTTGAGGTAGCCGCTGTCGATGTCCCCCAGCAGAAAGACATTGAACTGATTCAGCGTCTCGGCGTCGCTAGGGATTGAGTTCAGTACCAGCTTTTCGATGTTGCTGCGTTGCGAGAACACGTTCGGCCGAGTCTGCACCAGCGCGCAGAATTCGACGTTCGGGTCTTTCGACAGGAACATGCCGACGAGCGCTCCGTATTCGGCTCGCAGCGTCCCTTCGATGTAGAGCACACGAATGCGAGCGTCGGCGACCAAGGCTGTCGTCGTACGATGATTGTTCTCGCGGATCTTCTCGTCCGTCAGAACCTGCACGCGGGCCGAATACGAATGCAGCCCCTTCTGCTCCGGCGTGAATTCCAACGCCACTTCTTGTGCTCCCTCGGTCGCGTCCAGCACCAGTTCCGTCTCGGCGACTTGTTTCTTGTCTTCTTCGAGCGTCACTTTCACGAGCCGATCGGCGCAGCCCACGGCATCGACATAGGCAGTCAGCCGCGCACGGTTCTTCAAAGTCAGTTGCTCCGGGCAGACGAGGTCCGTCAAACGAACATCGCGCCACGACGATCCGTCACGCAAGCTGCTGCCGACGCCGACCGTATGCACGACGGTCCCCAACGAACCGGCGGTCTTCAGCGGCTTCCCCGCCGAGTTGTGTTGACCATCCGACAGGAGGATCACAGCCTCGGTCTTCTTTCCGCGAGTCTGTTTCGTGGCCGCTTGCAGCGCGCGGAATAACGACGTGGCTTGGCCTTTGGGTTCGATGGCGGATAACTCGTCGGGACTTTTCAGCGGAGAAGCGGTGTCTGAAAACTCGACGAGGCTCAGATCGAAGTCATTCCGCAGCCTCGTCCACCAATCGAGAACCCGATGCCGAGCCTGCTCGAAGCGGGTCGTGCCGCTGGCATCATCCGCCACGCTCATGGATGCGGACGAATCCACCACAAACACGAGCGAACGTTTCTCGACAACCTCACGTTCCCAACTAAAGACCGGCCGAAACAGCAGCAGCACGACAATCACGATCGCCGTCGCGCGAGCCGCAAACAGACACCACCATTGGCGGCCCGTCAGCCAGCGAAACGTCCGCCGATAGAAATACCAGACGGCTGCCAACGTCAACCCGGCGACGCCCAGCATCGTGCTCACCGCGTGACCTTGTTGCAGCGTGACATGAAACATCGCCAATCCGCCAATCGTCGAAAGGCACGGGAGTGAATCGCGCCTTTGTTTCACCGAGTTCCCAAACGAGTTTGTCGAGCGACTTCCACTAAGCGGGACACGAGTTCGGAATGGTCCTGAACCCAAAAGATGAATCGTGGCACATTCCGTTCCGTTGATTTCGCCATAAAGGGTTCCCCCCAAAAACTCAGGAGTGCTTCGGTGCGACCTTGGGGGTCGGTATCGGCGATGATGAACGAAATCGTTTCCGGCAACTTCGACCAAAACGGCTCTCTAACCTTTTGGCAACCGACACACGCCTTGATCTTGGGTAACACCTCCGTCTCCCAAAGTTCCCGTTCGTCTTCATTCGAGATGAACTCAATCGAAGTCACACGAGGATTTTCGATCGCGGGGCGCAACAAGACGTCGAAAAGCTCTTGGGGTTTGAACATCAAGAAGCAGACATTGAACCAAATCATTTCTCCACGAGCCGCCTGCGCGAATCGCTCGCTTTCTGACCGGAGTAAGCGTGGGCCAATCAGGATCGCTTCAGGTGGTTTCAGCGATAACAGGACGTTCTCCACAGCCGACTTTGTTCGTTCGACCGTCTCCGCCAGCCGTTCCGCCCGACCTTCGCTGCGTAGATCACGTACCAGTAAAAGGGCCAGAATGGCAAGGACGATCGCAAGGACGACTTCGATTTCGGCAATGTGCAGCAGATGCAGCACCAAAGCCACGACCGCAGCGATAATCCCCGCCACTACGTCCCAATCGAATCGAAGAAATTGCTTCATGAACCGGCACGCTTCCTGAATGAATTAACGGATGGGCCAAGCCAACCCGGTTCCTTGGAACTGGCACGATTTGCAACGGCAGAGACTAATCATCTGAATTGGGTTGAAGCGGTGATTATTGCATCGACGGACTCGGCAACAGGATGGTCAGTAGCAACGAACCGTCCTTGACTCCTCTCAACGAATGGGGCTCACCGTTCGGAAGATAAAGTAGTTGCCCAGCCTCAAGGTCGTGTGTTTTCCCACAGGCGGTGAATGCGATCGTCCCTTCCAGGCATTGCACGACGATTTCCCCCTTTGCCTTGTGCGTCGGAATCTCCTTCCCGGCAAGGACAACCAGGCGAATGACTTCGAAGTTCTTGGCCTTCACCAACGCCCTCGTCTCCGCCATTGCGAGAGATGCTCCCAAAGGACTCACATCCACGATCTCGCCGGGAATTGCATGTGGGATCGACATGGGTAGATCTCCCTTTTCTGAGAGTTGCCTTGAATTTGCTTCGTGTTTGAATGAGCTTCGGAATTGCGGGTCAGCAAGAACACTAACAGGAACAGGAACAGGAACAGGTCGAGCGGGCGTCGCTCTCGGATCACTTCGTCGTTTTGGCCTTATTCTTCGCCTGCTCTTCCGCTCGTTTCTTTCCGTCGGCCAACGCTTCGTCGCCGAGTTCAATCTTGCAGACGTACAACAGCGCCTTCAGCGGTTGATCAAGCTCACCTTTGTCCCGCTTGTGGAGCAGGAATCGTTCGGCGTCGTGGTCCGCGTCGGCTTGGACATAAACAATTGCCGCGAGCGGGCCTTTGATCGTTCGACCGTCACTCAGCGTGATTGTGTACTGGTATTCGCGCGACGGATAACTGCGGCCGGTGTAGACCTTCTCGTCATTGGCGGCTTCCTTGAACCGCCACTCCTTTTCGAGCCATTCCTTTTCGACCGAACACTCGATCTTACGAATCGCCTGCAACGGCACGTCACGCTGTCGCTGCAACGCGGCGTCGTAGATCCGCAGCCGAGCCTCACGCGTTAGGAAAAGCGATCCCGGCACAACGGCCCCGTCCGAGAGTTCGACATAACCCGGCCGCGCATCCTCGCGCACCTTCGCACGCTTGCCGAACGGATTGGCTGGCTCCGGCTCATCGGCCCGGCCCGTCGCAACAAGCGTGATCGCGCCCAGAACGGCAACGAATCTCAGCCAGCGTTTGGAGTTCATCGAATTGTCTCCGTGGCGGACGGTCAACAGGGGGCCGTTTGTCATGAGTCCGGTTCCGTCGCTCGCGCGGCGGGTTAGCGTGCTTCGCACGCGTACCACGTCACGACTTTATTGGTACAACCTCATGCGTGTGAAGGTACTCGTCGCCGACCGGGTAATTGCTGAATTGGATTGAGTACGTGTCCTCGAACCATTTTTGAATATCGGGCATCGCTTCGGTGTCATAGCTGGGGGCGACGTGGAATAGCTTGCCGATCAGGTGCTGCTTGATTTCACCGTTGTCCACGATGATTTCGCCCGCGCGGATCACGTAGCGTGGGAGTTCAAACATCCGCTGGATATCGTCGTTCGGCTGATACAGCGTGATGTCCGCGTCGGCTCCAGGGCCGAGATGCCCTTTGTTCGTCAGGCCGAGCATTCGGGCAGGGGCGGCTCGCGTGATGATCGCGATTTCGTGCAGGGTGTATTCGCGAGTCAACTCCGGCAGCGAGCAGCGTTCGCGCAGACCAGCCGGGACGCGAGCCAGCACTTCGTCGCGCTTCGTCTTGCTCATCAACAGCGAAATGATTTCGGGATACGCCAGGAACGAACCGCCGTTCGGATGATCAGTGCTCATGGCGATTCGCCAAGGGTCGGTCGCCAGTAGATACCACTCCAGACCGATCGCCCACTGCAACGAATGCACGAGGCTTTTGTCTTTGTAGGTGATCGGGACGATGCCGCAACCCGACTCCATTTCCGTGTCGGATGAAAACCACTTGCGACCGTACACCTTATGTAGGAAATATCCCAGCGGCCCGTCGCCAGTCATGGATGTCGTGTTGCCGAACATCACCTGCCCGACATCGACCGTCAGGTTCGGATGCGAGTTCCAATACTCGACAAGCTGCGGCACCTCACTGCGAAACGTCGCCTGCTCGTCTTTGTTGCCGCCGTAGCTGTGAAACTGGATGTGGGTCAGATGACCGCGCCGACCTTCAAGGGCTTTCATCGTTTCCAGCGTTGTGGAAAAATTCCCCGGCATGCCGAGGTCGTTGCAGTGAATATGCACGGGATGAGGCAAACCCAACTCGTTCGTCGCATCGGCCACGCCCATGATGATTTGGCGAGCGGTGACGTTGAAATGATCGACCGTCTGATCCAGTCCATGAGTATTCCCACCGCCGCTCTTCCAAACTTCGACGCCACCCGGATTCACGATCTTCGCCGCGTAACCCTTCGTGGAATTCAGCAACCACGCGATATACGCCTTCAACCGCGCCGGCTCCTTCTTTTCGAGCTGCCGCATGATGTAGTGGTTGTTCCCCATCAAGACATAAAAGCCTTTGTCGATAAGCGGCGTGTCGTCGAATTCCTCATGCGCGTGCTTGGCCAAGAGCGGCGGAATCGCGGCATCAAAGGCCGTGGTGTAGCCCAATCCGGCGTAGAGGTATCCGGTCGCAAACGTGCTCGGCACCGACCCACCCGTCCCCGACCGAGTGAACTTCGTCCGCTTGATCATCTGCCCGACACGCTTCTCTTCAGGCATCATCTTGCGAGCCGTATTCACCTTCGGCCCCGCGATATGACAGTGCATATCCACGCCGCCCGGCATCACGACATAGCCGGTCGCATCCAGCGTCTTGTCGGGCTTCGCGCCGGGATCGCTTGGAGCCGCAACGACCCGTCCGTCCTGAATCCACAAGTCGCGGACTTCGCCTTTGATGTTGTTTGCCGGGTCGTAAACCGTGCCGCCAGAAATGCGAAAAAGTGTCATCTTCAGTTGTCATTTCGAGGATATAAAGGATGTTGGCTGAATTCCCGAATCCACGGTTCGGGATCATCTCCCATATCCCTGGCCGTGAGTTCACGAAGGTAGCAAATGATAGCAACTGCCGCGTCGGCGCGATGTCTCTCGACAAGTTTGTCGAGCTGAGACCCTGTCAGTTGCTTCGATCCTGATCGATAGTTGAAGTGGACCCCAAGAGTTGGACAGTGGGAGACGCGATTTAAGAGAGAGTTGGCCGACGTGTTTTCGACCGTTTCGTCTGACGATCAGATGTTATTTGGACGCTCGCGGTGAAGAC
>JANMIF010000520.1:0-6607 GCA_031375695.1 Planctomyces sp. | reverse complement strand
GCCCTCGCTCTCGCTTCGGGCTAGTGTGTGTCGCCTGCAAATCGAAAAGGACTCCGTTCGTGATCCCGCTGCAAACTCTCATGGACTGGCTGCGTCAGTTGGCGCCGTTGGAATTGGCTGAAGATTGGGACAACGTAGGACTATTGGTCGGTGACACTCAGGCCAACGTCTCATCAGTGTTGACCTGTTTGACGCTGACCCAGAACGTCGCGGACGAAGCAATCGCGGCGAAGGCTCAATTGATTGTCAGTCATCACCCGGTGCTGTTTCGAGCTGTGCAAAAGCTGACCAGCGAAACTTCCGAAGGGGCGACGTTGCTGCGGCTGATTCAGGCAGGCATTGCGGTTTACAGCCCGCACACGGCTTACGACAGCGCGGCCGAAGGGATCAATCAGCAGCTTGCTGAACTGCTGCAAATCGCCGACGCGCAGCCGCTGCGAACGGTCGCGCCGGCGAACGAATTCGCGACCTCGAAGGCTGGCTCAGGCCGATTCGGTCGCTGGCCACAAGCTGGCACATTGAGCGATGTCATCGAACGAGTGAAGTCCGCGCTCCGCATCGGGCAACTGCAGTTCATTGGCGATTTGTCTCGACCGGTGCAAAAAATTGGAATCGCGTGCGGAGCGGCGGCGGAATTCTTGCGAGACGCGAAACGACTCGGCTGCGATGCGCTACTCACCGGTGAAGCGCGATTCCACGCCTGCTTAGAAGCTGAAGCGGATGACATCGCACTGATTCTGCCGGGGCACTTCGCCACCGAGCGGATTGGAGCCGAACGGCTCGCGACCGTGCTGGCTCAAAAATTTCCGACACTGTCCGTCATCGCCAGCCAAACCGAAACCGATCCCGTTCAGTTCGCCTGATACGGAAATCGCCGTCCACTCGCCGAAAACGTCTCAGAGCAATTCTTCATGCACGATCCTGCCGAACGTAATGTCGTCATGCTCTGGTTACGAGCCGTTCGATTGCGCTGCCCGCGTTGTGGCGAAGGAAAATTGTTTGTCGGCTGGTTTCACATGCACGAGCGTTGCGTTCACTGCGATCTGAAGTTTGAACGGTCGCCGGGATACTTTCTTGGTTCGACCTATTTCAACTACGGGCAAACGGCGCTGACGACGACTGTGTTGTTTGTCGTACTGCAATTCGGCTGCGGTCTGCCGAAAGACTGGATCGTCGGGCCGCTGGTTGTGTACTGCATTGTCTGGCCGTTGTTCTGGTTTCGGTACGCTCGCGCGTTGTGGATGGCGATGGATTGTTTCTTTGATTCGACCGATTTTGACTCGGACGACGACGTCGATCCGGAGGCGGAGGGCTGACGAATTGTCTGCCGTTTTCGCAATTCCGCCACAAGGCCGCTTGAATCGCTCGGCATTGCTCGATTTACTTCACCTGATTCACGATCCCGCCCACCCGACTTGTCCCGATTCATGCCTGCCGATCTCACGTTTTTGATGGGTAAGTTTGAGGCTCGCATCCCCACCGATCGGGTTTATGCGGACAACCATTTGTGGTTGCAGCCGGTTGCCGACACGCCCGGCGGTGCTGTTACGCAGTACCGAGTCGGCTTCACTGCCTATTCCGTGCGGTTGCTGCAAGACGTTTACTTCCTGGAATGGTCGATTGACCCGAACACCACCGTTTACAAAAAGCAGGAGATCGGTGAGATCGAAAGTTCAAAAGCAGTCTCGACGCTGTATGCTCCGGCGGACGGGATCATTCTGGAATTCAACGAACGATTGCTGGCCGATCCATCGGCGATCAACACCGACGGCTACGGCCAAGGTTTTTTGTTTTCAATGCAAACCGCCGCCAGCTTCATGTCGCCCGAAGAGTACGTTCGCCACCTCGAAGCTGGCTGGGACAAAACTGAGAAGTTGATCAAAGGACAATACAACTAAGGGGGTGAGAAAAAAGACAAGCTTTAACCTCAATCCTCCAACTCCTAGCTCCAAATCATGCCTAACCTCACTGTCGTCATCTCGCAATCGCAGGGGCAAAACCCGGCGAAACAACAGCTCGAAGAAGAGCTGGCGGCGGCGTTGTCGCGCGAGCCGGATGTGGCTGTGTCGCTTGTGCCGCATCTGTACGACTTGTCCGCCGAGCATTCCGCAACGCAGTTGTTGCGTCAGATCCCCGGTGATCTTGTCGTGCTGAGTTGGCTCTATCCCCGCGGAGCACGCTGGATTTTGGATCGGCAAGGGATTGGCGGTCACGAGGGAGTTTCGTTGCTCGAATCGAAGTCTGTATCGGACGACGAGGATCACGACGACAAATCGCCCGCTCCGAAAAACGGCAACGGACACGGTGAGGTCGTCATTCCGCGAGTCGTGCCGGATCGCAAAATTTACTGCCTCGATCTGCGCGATCATTCGGAAGCGAAGGTCTATTTGGACGAGGTTCGGCGGATTACGTCTGAGGCCGCGCCGACGCCGTTGGATGTATTCAGCCTGTTGAAGATGCAGCCTCAGGCCGAGCGGCTGGAAAAATATCTTCGGCCGTTGGACTTGCTGGCGGAGCAAAAAGCAGCCAGCCGGCTTGATGATGACGATGACGCGCCGGGCAACGGCGAAGTCGTGCGGCGTCGCTGGTATCCGGTCATCGACTACAGTCGCTGCACCAATTGCATGGAGTGCATCGACTTTTGTTTGTTCGGCGTCTACGGCCTCGATCAACTTGGATCGATTCTGGTCGAGCAGCAAGACAACTGCAAAAAAGGCTGCCCCGCGTGCAGCCGCGTCTGCCCGGCGAATGCGATCGTCTTCCCCGGCCACAAGACTCCCGCGATTGCCGGTGCGGATGGCGAAATCGGCGATGTGAAGATCGACCTCTCGAAGCTGTTCGGAGCACCGTCAGCCGTTGAACTCGCCGCGCGAGAACGGGACGTCGAACTCGTCCGCGACGGCCGCGATACTGTTGGCCTGAGCATCGGAATTCCCAAACGCCTCAAAGACAAACCGCCAAAGCCGCGCGACGAACTCGACGACCTAATCGACTCGCTGGCGACGCTTGAGTTGTGATCCAAATCTGTCGCTTGGTCCCAACGAACGAAGTGAGACAACGAGCGGAAGTTCACTTCTTCGATGTCGCGAGTGATTGAAGAGCCTCGTCATGAAGTTCTTTCGCTCCAGCCAATGCTCGATCAGCGACCAGCACCGTGATCTCTCGCAGCGACTCGTGAGTGGCTTGTTGAGACAACAGCCAGTCATCCCAAATTCGCGTGCGAGTGGTTGACGATCGCGTTCCTTGACCGTCCGATCCGGCAAGCTGCTTCCGCAAGAACGGTTCTGCGGACATCGGTGCCTCATTGGCCAAATAGGTCAAAGCCAACAGCACATGCAGCCGATCGTTGGGTCGCTGTTTCATGTGTTGTTCGACCAACGCCGCCAATTCTGGCAACCGCTTCGCTTCGCGAGCCGCTTCGACTAATAACAAGCCGGTTGATTTGAGAATTAAGATTTCTGATTTGTCATTTCCTTCGGATTTCGGGTTTCGGGTTTCGAGTTTCACCGCTCCGGTGAGCATGCGCATTGACTTCAGTCCGTCATTCGGCAATGTCCAATTGCGCCACAGTTCGTAGCGTTCTTGAGCGGGCAACGTCTTCAGCTTCGCTTCCAAGAATGTCAGCACCGAGCCGGGATTTTCGTCAGGGAATTTGTCGGGCCAGCGAGCGTCGGCAACTTGGGCCAGCAGGTCGAGGGCGTCGAGAGTCAGGCCGGCCGACGACAATACTTCGGCGAGCGTGAGTAAACCCAATCGCCGCAGATGTTGACCGTCCATCGCTCCGGCCGCCGACCAAACTTGGTCCATGTGCCGCAAGTGCGCGCTAATCGTCTCCTTGGCTTTGTCGGTTTGCAGCGAAGCCAACTGTCGTCGAGCCAGCCAGCGGCGCAGCTCGGCGAGTGGGTGTTCGTCGCGCGAGTTCGCTTTCGCAAGCTGCGGCACGAGCTGCTCCAACAGTTCGGCCACAGTCTTATTCGACTCAGCCAACGAAATCAGCCGCGAAACAATATGCGTCGCGACTCGCCCGTCGAAATTAGCCGTTTTCGACCATTCGTGTTGTTCGAGCTTCGCCAGTTCGGACGTCAGCCGTGCGTTGTCGTTTGATTGCTGGGCGAGAAGTAACCAAATCAACCGTATCGCGAGTGGGTTCGTCGCGGTCATTTCTCGCGTCGCCAGTTTCTTCGTCAGCGAGTCGGTCCGTTTCTCAGTAACGGCCAGTTCGACCAGACGCAGCGCCATGCTGTTGGGACGAGATTCTTTCCGAGTCGCTTCAGCCATTGGCGGCACCCCGAATACAAACACGTCATTCGGCCGACTTGACGGGAAGACACATTCCAACAACGCCACAAAGATTTCATCGGGTTCAACACCTTTCGTTCGCCATTCAGATTCCAGTTCGTTCCATTTGGCGAGCAGAGACTCGGCAACACCGTCTCCGTGCGAGATCGTTTTCTCATCGGTGAAAAAAGTCAGTTCGCCAAGATGAATCTGTTCACGGCCGTCGCTCAGGGTGGCGTCTTTCGGCCAGTTGACCGCATCGCGGAAGATTCGCAGCGACAAGTCAGGCAGATCGGCGTTCAGGACCACTTGGCACAGATCCCGAGCACGCTGCAATCGGATCAACTGCCAATCAGCCGACCATTGAAGATGGCCACCGGTAAAGACCGCCATGAAGTCTTCTTTCGTTTTTGGCCGTAGCATCGTTTCGGCCAACTGCGACCACAGTTTGCTGGCGAGCTGTTTGTCGCCCGCCTTGAGAGCCAACTCGCCTCGCTCGCGCAAGATCGCCCAACGAAAGCGCGGGTCGAAATGCTGTGATGCGGTTTCGGCAGCGAGGTCGGCCAGTTGTTCGCCGAGCGGCTTGAGATCATCTCGCCGCAAGCATTCTCGCGCGACGAGCCACAGACCGAGTTGCGGATGAAAGCCTGGCGGCGCAGTGCGCGGTGGGATGACTTCTTGTTTGGATTTAGCGATTGTCAGCAGTTGTTCGACGGCGGCACGGCTTGTTGAATCCGGATCAAGTAGCTCGGTCAGGGCATTTAGGATCGCCAGCGAAAGTGGAGGTTGTGTCCTCTTGCCCGGCCGATCTTTCGCAGCTCCCTTGTTCGGTTTGTCGTCTTTCGTTGACGCCTCGGCCGGACGGGCAGGAGCACCCATCCTCCGCGCGAAGGGGCTGTCGAGTCGCAACGTTGCAAGCGAATCACCTGTGACGTGGATCAGCAGGTCGATTGTCGCTTGGCCCCCCTCGGCCGAGTCGGGCAGGGGCATCCAACCTACAGGAATGGCCGCTCGTGCCGAGGCGAAGCGGTCTTCGAGTTGTCTCAGCCAGACACCACCATCGCTGTTGTTGGCTCCGGGGAGTTGCCAGCGAGTGATCATCGCTTGAGCCAGCCGCGCGGCGGAATACGGTTGATTGATCTCGGCCATGATCTTCGCTGCTTCGGCAAACAGTGGGCTGCCCGCTTGCCGAGCCAGTTCGTCGCTGTTGTCGAGCTTGGCTAGCATTCGATTGACGATTCGCACAGCCAGTTGCTGCATCGCCGGCTCTTTGCCGAACAGCCGGCACTCTTCGAGAGCCAACTCGGGACTGGTGAGTTCGTAGAACGACACCGCCGATTCGATTTGACCGGCAACGGATAACTCGTGGCCGAGACCGCATGTCAGCAAGTCGAAGTTCTGCGTCCGTTCGATATTCCCACCCCAAGCGTAGGCGAGTTTCGTGGTCCCTACGGATCCGTGAAACAACGCTTGAAGCAACGGCTTCGCTTGCTGAATCTGTCCACGTTGCCGGAGATTGATCAGCCCTAGCGTGACGCTGCCGCCGAGCGTCCAATCGGGATGCGACTTCATCGCAGCGGTGGTGTGTGTTTCCAGTTCCTCCAATTTGCCTATCTGCTTCGCCAGTTCGATGACGTTGAGCGTCAACAGACTGACCGGTGAGGCCGCAGGCTTGTTGACGATGTCGATGCCGTACCACGCCCCGGGGTTCTTGAGTGTTTCCGGTGGCACGGCTAAGTCTCGTGCGAGAGGCCACAACTCCTCCTGCTGCCAAACCGAACCACTTAACGCCAACAACTGCGCTGAGAGCATCGGGCGAAATTTGGGAGCTTCACGAAATGCTTTCTCGAAGAGGTCGATGATGAGTTTCGCTCGGATCGGCGGGCCGTGAAGGCGTTGTACGATCCGATGAAACAATTCGACTCGCTGCTGATCGTTCACGGCCAGTTTCGACTTGAGCACGATGTGAGCCAGCTCTTCGGTCTGACCAAGTTCCGAAAGAATCTGCTCCACCTCGAACAGCACCTGAGCGGTCGCGTTCGGCAGCCGTTCAATCGCAAACAAAAAGTGCGGCACCGCCAGCTTCGCCTGCCCGGCCGACACCAGCGCTCGCGCGAGCGTCAACCGAAATTGCGGATCGGCCGCTTCGCTATCGGCCAATCGAACGACAAGTTTCGCCATCCGTTCGTGGGGGATGGTTGCAACCTGCCCGGCCGGGTTGTTGTCATGGGATGCGGGCACGGTGGTATCCTGCCCCACGGGGGCCGCCTGCGTGTGCGGTGTCAAGGCGGGGAGCGGGCTTGAAGTCCGTGCCGATCGTGTAGGCGAT
>JANMIF010000591.1:0-5191 GCA_031375695.1 Planctomyces sp. | reverse complement strand
TTGTCGACGCCAACCGTTTTCCGTCCGGACTAAACGCCATGTCGGAAGAGTCGAGAGGCACGTCCAATGTGAGCGTCTCCTGACCACTCGTGGCGTCCCACACCTTCACCGTCTGATCGCCACTTGTCGACGCCAGCCGTTTCCCGTCCGGGCTAAACGCCACGCTTTTGACCGAGCCGTTATGCCCTTTCAATGTGAGCGTTTTCTGACCACTCGTGGCGTCCAACACCGTCACAGTAAGGTCACTTGTCGACGCCAACCGTTTTCCGTCCGGACTAAACGCCATGTCGGAAGAGTCGAGAGGCACGTCCAATGTGAGCGTCTCCTGACCACTCGTGGCGTCCCACACCTTCACCGTCTGATCGTCACTTGCCGACGCTAGCCGTTTCCCATCCGGGCTAAACACCACACTCGTAAGTGTACTAGTGTGCCCTTTCAACGTGAGTATCTCCTGACCGCTCTTGGCGTCCCACACCTTCACCGTCTGATCGGAACTTGCCGTCGCCAGCCGTTTCCCATCCGGACTAAACGCCACGCTATTGGCCGGCACGTCCAATGTGAGCGTCTCCTGACCAGTCGTGGCGTCCCACACCTTCACCGTCTGATAGTTATCGGAACTTGACGTCGCCAGCCGTTTCCCATCCGGGCTAAACGCCACACTCACAAATCCAAGAATGCTCTCTTTCAACGTGAGTATCTCCTGACCGCTCTTGGCATCCCATACTTTCACCGTTTTGTCGGGAAAACCCGCCGCCGACGCCAGCCGCTTTCCGTCCGCACTGAACGCGACTTTCTTGACGGGACCAGTGTGCCCTTTCAACGTGAGCGTCTCTTGACCGCTCGTGGCGTCCCACACCTTCATCGTCCCATCCCAAGCTGCCGACGCCAGCCGTTTCCCGTCCGGACTGAACGCCACGCTTGTGATCCCGCTGTTATGCCCTTTAAAATCAAATGTGAGCGTCTCTCGACCACTCGTGGTGTCCCACACGTTCACCGTCCGATCGTTACCTGCCGACGCCAGCCGTTTCCCGTCCGGACTGAACGCCACGCTTGTGGTCCCGCCGTTATGCCCTTTCAACGTGAGCGTCTTCTGACCAGTTGTGGCGTCCCACATCTTCACCGTCTGATCGTCACTTGTCGACGCCAGCCGTTTCCCGTCCGGGCTAAACGCCACGCTTGTGACCGCGCCGTTATGCCCTTTCAGGTCGAGCAGCGATGAATGACAGAGCCGATCCCAGTAGTACCATTCAAAGCTGCGTAAGTCCGTTTCACCCGGCCGTGGCCGGGTCTTTTCCAAGAGATCGAGCACGACGTCGATCTTTGTGTTCTCCCAACTGCGTTGCGCGAGATTCATGTGAGCGTCATACAGAAGACGCTGAGCCTCGTCCGTCTTGGCATCGGCTCGATCTTTTTCAATTTGCACCTTGTTGGCGTTGGCCAATGCTTCGTCCGCTTTGGCATCAGCGCGTGTCGCATTCTCAGTCGCTTCCAAAGCTTTCCGATTCGCGCGTGTCGTTTCCTTGAGCAGGTCGCGATTACGGACTGCGGACTGGAGCGCGAAGAACGAAGACACGGCCATGCCCGTCAGCAGCACGAGCACGACGGTCGCGCTCAATGACGCGACGGCTGGGTTGCGGTGGCACCAGCGCCAGGCTCGTTCGGTGCGGCTCACTGGGCGGGCTTGGATGGGATGGCCGGTGAGCCAGCGGCGGAGGTCGGCGGCCAGGGCGGCGGCGGACTGGTAGCGGCGGGCGGGGTCTTTCTCCAGGCACTTCAGGCAGATCGTCTCGACATCGCGGGGCAGCCGCGCGTCCAGTTTGCGCAAGGCGGGCGGCTCTTCGGAAAGAATCTGCACGATCAGCATTTGACGCTGGCCGCGGAACGGCAGTTCGCCGGTCAGCAGGCGGAACAGGATCACGCCCAGCGAGTACACGTCACTGCGGCGGTCGGCGTGATGCGCCTCGCCGCGAGCTTGCTCCGGCGGCATGTACGCGGGAGTGCCGAGGATTGCGCCCTCGACTGTCATTGTGATTTCGCCAGCGTCGCGTTTGGCGAGGCCGAAGTCGGCGACGTGCGGCTCGCCGGAAGTATCCACCAGAATGTTCTGCGGCTTGAGGTCGCGATGCACGACGCCCGCTTCATGCGCGTGATGCAGAGCCTCGGCGATCTTCACGCACATCTCGACCGATTCCCGAACCGTCAGCGGATGGACCTGAACCCACTGGTCCAAGCTGGCTCCGTCGATGAAGTCGCTGGCGATGTAGATGAGTTCGCTCTCACGCCCGATTTCGTGGACCGAGACGATGTTTGGATGCCGCACCTGCGCGGCGGCTCGTGCTTCGCGTAGAAACTTTTCCCCTTCCTCTCCGGTCAGATGTTCGCGCCGCGGAATCTTGAGCGCGATGATTCGATCTAACTCCGTGTCGCAGGCTTTCCAGACTTCACCGAAGGCCCCTTGCCCCAATCGGTCGAGCAACCGGAAATGCCCCAGCATTTTTCCCGTCCCGAGATACCTGCCCGTCTCCGCATCCTTGGCCAGATTGAAACAACTGCCGCACGACGGACAGGAGACGTCTCCGGACGGATCGTCGTTGACCACTTCAATCGGATTGCGACAGTGCGGACAGCGAATCTGCAGACTGCCCACAACGCGAGGTTTGGGAGCGGATAATGCCGAGACGCATCGCTGGATCTGTTCGACGAACTGTGGAAACTTCTGGAGGTAGTCGTTGACGTGCGGCGTCTCGCCCGCCTCACGCCGGTAGCCCAATTCCAGAGACAGTAATTCGCTAAACAACGGCGTTCGCGAGGTCTCCGGCACGGAGACCAAGTACTCGGTGAGCTCCGGCCGTTGACCGGCTCGCCATGCGGCTTCAAAGCGATCCAGAATCTGCTCAAACCCAACGAGCGTGTTGAATCCCGGATGCTGACTGTCGCTCGTTGCCATGCTCGGACCCTCGCGCTACGTTGCTGGTTGAAGTCCGGATTGTGGCAGCTTGATGCGGAAACTGCACTTCCGAAGGTCGTGCGATCAAGTCCACAGTTGACGGAGGGGCTTGATGAGGATGCGGAATTCTGAGGGAATGCCGTTTGGTGGCGTGAGTGGTTGTGGCCTTGTTGTGGCCGGTCTCCTGACCGAGCCACGGTTCGTTGACCGAAGGTCTCCTCGTTCGAGCGGCAGAAAGACTTCAACATTCCAACGCTGATTGACCGTTCGGTGAGACCTACCGTCGGGCGGAGTGGCTCGGTCAGGAGACCGGCCACAACACATTTATTTCCACTCGCGGACGAATTGCAGAGCGCGTTGGCGGACGGGTTCGCTGATCGTCTGGTCGGCCGCGATGGCGGCGAGCCATGCGGACTGGGGTTCGTCCTGGCCTCGCAGGAAGTGAATCCGACTCAGCGCCTCACGCTCCACTCGCAACTCCGGCGTCCACGGACGCGCGTCCCACACCTTCGCGGAGCGATGATGGCGACTCTGAACGTGCCTGACGCCCAGCCCATTCGCGGACAACGGCGAGAAGCGGCGCATTACCAAATACGGCCCACACCGTATTGGTCCAGCGCGGCATCCGCGCTCACAATCGCGCAATGCAGCGATTGGGCTTGCGCAACCAACATCCGATCAAATGGATCGCGATGAAACTGAGGCAATCCCTCGACGGCGGTGGCGTGTTCCAAACTGATTGGCAACAGCTCGAAGTTGTTGATTGCTAATTCGCGACTCAAGAACGCTTGGCTCGCTTCACCGAGATCCAGCTTGCCCAACCCCGTCTTGATGGCAATCTCCCAGCACGAGGCGATGCTGACCAGTTTGCGATGCGACGGTTCGACAATCACGTCGCGGGCCGTCGCGCTGAGCAACGGATCGTCCCAAATGAACCCAGGAACGTGTGGATGTCGAGCAAGAAGTTCATTCCATGTACTCGCGGAAGTCTTCCAGCGGGGCGTCGAAATCAGCAGACATCCGATGCGGCCGATGCTTGGCCGATCCCGGCTGGCAAGGCCATTTCGCTCGCGGCGGCCGAACCAACTTGGCAACAGTTCCACCGAGGTCATCGATCAGCACTTCTTCACCCGGCTGCATGGCCGAGATGATTTCCGGCAATCGTTTTTGTGCGTCGTGAACTGAAACGGTGATCATTGTCCTGCCCTTCTTCGAGACCACGACAGAGTATTTTGTTTCTTCGCTTCGGGCAATCTGGCTTTGCCAACCTGGCGGGGCAAAAGAGTGGATCTGATTCCTCTGCCAGCTCGCCGACCAAAGTAACTTCCACTCGCGAGCAAATTGCAGGGCGCGTTGGCGGACGGGGTCGCTGATCGTCTGGTCGGCCGCGATGGCGGCGAGCCAGGCGGACTGCGGTTGGCCCTGGTCGCGCAGGAAGTGAATCAGACTCAGGGCCTCACGCTCCGCTCGCAACTCCGGAGTCCACGGCCGGGCGTCCCAATACGCTTCGCAGATTAAATCGGTGCGGTCCAGTCTTCGACTTCCAAACCGGGAACTCGGCGGAATTCCCCTAGGTTGTTTGTGACCAATCGGAGGTGATTGGCCCGGCAGATGGCGGCGATCTTCAAATCGTTGGGACCGATGATCTGACCGGTGGTTTCCAAGAAATGCCGGATGTCCGCGTAGTGCTAAGCCGCTTCGTCATCACCACGCCTCACGCTGTTCTTCTTCACCTTGCGGCGGGCGCTCGAACGGTTCGTCGCCGAATGATCCCGCCAGTCGTTCGATGAACTCGCGATAGGACTCGGCTTGGCGGTTCTCGGTTGTAGTCGGGGAATGAGTTCCTGGTTGGATGGGAACGACTTCAAGCTGCGTTCCATCAGGCCAACCGACCGGTGTTGACAGTTCGACCCGACCGCTGCGAAACGTGGCCAAGACTCCGAGCATGATGATTCTCCTCATTCAAAAGACTGACGGCCTGGGATTCTATTCCGCTCATGATGTGATTTGAAACCTGTTTCCCAGCTTCAAGAGACCGGGCACAAGGACTAGAGAAAGGAAAGGGGTCAGGACTCATTGATTCCCTGATCAAAGAGTCCTGGCCCGAATGGCACTGTCGTAGTTCTAAGTTGAGTCATGTTTTGCTGTTGGCATTTTGGAGTTGTGTTTTGAGGACGGCTCGTGGTTGTTGCATGAGTTTGTAGCTGTGGCGGCGGCGTTTGAGGACGCGGGGTTCGATTCGGC
>JANMIF010000556.1:0-23225 GCA_031375695.1 Planctomyces sp. | reverse complement strand
TTCGTTAATTCTTTCTTAACCAATCTCTGCTCCACCGCAGCCAGACTCACTTTGCGGAGATTCCTCTTTCATCAATACCACCCGCGCGCTACCGCAACGTCACCTCACGGCGATGACAGATTCATCCCGTCAAGGCGATCACAGCAAATAATCTTTGCCTGCCATTGAAGACACTTGGGTTGGTTGCGTGCCGTACCTTCTTTGCAACCGATTTGATGCGGTCCGGTGTCCGGCGCCTCCACTTGGCGAACCGAACCATGCCCGCGCCTGCGTTGCCTTCGATCTTATACCGAACCTTCGCACCCCTCGACTTTCATGCTACCCGGCCGGCCCCGGCCCATTCATGCGCTGGCTTCGACTTGTCTTCACCCATGCCTGTTTCTCTTCCTCTCTTGAACCATCCGCACCCACGGCCTTCTTCAGGGCACACTTAAAGCCGCCGCCGGGCCGCTCAAGCTGCCAAGGCCGCTTTCCAGGGGAAGCCTTCGGCCTTTCGCTTGCCCGGTGCGCTTCGCCCCGGACTGAGGCGACTTTGTTTGCGGTGCCATCAGGCCGCGATGGTCGCGGCCGGAAAATAGAGAAGGAACCAAACCATGTCTGACAGCAAGAAACCCGAAACCACAACGAAAGCCCCAAGCCACGTCGCCTACCAGGTACGCGACCGCGAGGGACAGAAGGGCTTCTGGACCAGAATCGGAAGCGTATGGCCCCACGCCGACGGCAAGGGATTCAATGTGCAACTCGATGTCGTGCCACTCGACGGCCGAATCACCCTCCGCGTCGCCACCGAGAAGAAGGACTAATCAACCGGGCGGGCCAGAGCAGTACATCCTGTGCCCGCCCCTCAACTGAAAGGAATCAGATCATGAACTACACCGATCATCATGCCATTAACGCTCGCCTGCTTGAATTGACCGAGGAACTTTCCGCCGGATGCGACCCAGACTTCGACGCCGGCCAGGAGGAACTCGAACGCGAGTTCGCCGAACTCCGCCTTCATCTCGGCAACCACGGGTAAGGAGGCGACCATGAAACTATCGTTCGACGAAATCCAACGTCATCGCAATGGCGTATGCGGCGCTCCCTTTTACGTCCTGACTTTCCACGATCCTGATCAGGGCAAAATGGTCGGCATCGTGTTTGAAGCCGAGCACCACGTCGCGGTCTTCAGCCTCGACAAGCTGGCCCTTGGCAACATCGCCTTTGGCGACAACTCCTGGAGAGGCGACCGCTATGAGCCGCACCTGAGAAGTGCCATCACGCTTTGGGAGGAAATGGAGGGATGACCATGAAGACACGCAATTCCGACGCGAATGCCGTCCGAGCCAAGAGAGCCGAACGCATCCTCAACCGCAATCGCATGGGCGACGACTTGGCGACCAGCCTCGTCGATTTTCTGGCCGATGCGATGCACTGGAGCGACTTCGCAGGCGAGGACTTCCATTGGGCCTTGGCCCAGGCGTGCCGCCACTACATCCACGAACTCAACGATCAACAACAAGACGAAAGGAGACTCATTCCATGACCATTGCCACCATCAATCCCTTCTATGCCACCCGCATGACGCGATTCGCACGACCGGAGCGGGCCGAGGCAGCCAAGCCGATCTATGCCCGGTTGCCACTTGCTCCGAGGAATGCCAGCCCCGTTCCGCACCTGACGAGTCTTTACCATTTCCACCGTGCCGGTGAGTACGGCGACCGCAGTTACCCCGGCAACTGTGGCGGCAACCTCATCAAGGACTTGCTCAACTACTTCAAGCCCGGCCTAGTGTCGGACCCGATGAGTGGCTCAGGAACTTGCGCCGACGTTTGCAAGGAACTCGGCATTCCCTGCCTGTCCTTCGACATTCATCAGGGATTCGATGCCTGCGATCCGACCGACTTTTCGGCGGTGGAGACCTTTGACTTTATCTGGTCCCATCCCGCTTACTGGCGGCAGAAACTCTATGCCGACGATCCACGGGATCTGTCGAGATCGCCGAGTCTGGAGCATTTCCTCAAGCAATACCGTCAATTCATTCGCAATAGCGCCCGCGCCCTGAAACCCGGTGGAAGACTGGCGATTCTTATGGGCGACTACTGCGATCGCGAAGCCGGATTCGTTCCCCTCACCTACCACACGAAACGGCTTGCCTTCGAGACCGGACTTCGCCAGTGCTGCACCGACATCATCCGTTTCAGCCACGGAGCCAGCAGTTCAAGAAAGGTCTATCGGTCGTCCTTTATCCCCGGCCTGCACGACACCTGCATGGTCTTCGAGCGTCCGCAGCCATCGTCAAGAAAGGGAGGCGAATAGTCATGACCGAGACCTTCATCGAACTTACCGAGGACGAATTCGACGACCGTTATCAACTTGTACCCAACCACATCAATCGTTCGGCGGGATGGGCCATTGGCGAGGCCGGCGGATGCCTCTTCGAGACCCACGGCGAAGAGTTTGCATTCGTCAGGCGACAAGACCCCCGAACCGTGTGGACGCTGATAGATGGCGACGACGGCGACATGTACCTCATCAGCGGCCTTCATTTCGTCAACCGCATCGGCTACCTGTTGAGTGCCGTTCCCATCCCGGATAATGTCACCCTCCAGGTTCACATTCCCATGTCAAAGGACGACGACGAACTCGACTTGTCCGAGTAGTCGGAATCGTCCTGCCCTTCCCCCTGCTGGAATGGGCGAAGCCATCAATCATCATTAGCTCCGAGCGCCGACTGACACCGGCGCTCGGCTGCCGTATCCCCAATCACTCACGACCTAACAGCCATCGGCCATCGAGCCGATTGCGCCATTTCTAACCCCCGCCGCCGTCCCTGACGAGCGGCATTTCACCTGCCGGAAGCCTTCGCTTGCGGCAGAGCTTGCACTCCTCTTTCCGCGTGCGACACTCCGTTTCTCCCGGACCCGATTTCCGCACGCGTGGCGTGTCGCGTCCTGACGCAGCACGCCAATGATTTTTCGCACATGTTCCAGAACAAAAGTTGACAGGCGTCTCCCCTATGCTCTGCATAGGTTGACTTTCCCGGGGAAAGCGGGCCGTTCAGCCATTTGGATTGGCTGACGTTCGCTTTCCTGATCGCGCGTTTTCTTGTGTCGCGCGCGTGGCGATGAATGACAGTGCGATGCCGCTGAAACCCGCAGCAGCGCTGGGTTTGCGAGGCATCATCGTTTATCATTCTGTTGCCAAGAACGGGAAAACGCGCTACCCTGAAACTGGCACTCACTCTAGCTTTCGAGCGATTTATGCACGTTCAAGATCATCCCCATCCGCCAATTGGAACCGACGGCCGGGGAGTTCTCCACTGACGGTTCCCGACGATGGCAAGGAAGCCACCAGACTGGCGACAGCCTTCATTATTCCCACCCGACCCAGCCGAACCGCCTGAGCCTCAAAACAACGCAACCTCTGATTTGGAAGGAAGCCAACATGCAGTACAAGACAATCATCCTCGAACTCCTGCAACAACGACCGGAGATGCACGACCAGCTCCGCAAGGAGCGGAAGTTACTTCCGACGCTGGAAATCTACGCGAAGGAATTGAAGGAGAGTCACGAAGCCTGGAAGGAACAACTCTCCCAGGCGAAGCCGGGCAGCGACACGAACCAGATCGCGAGCGAGGCGATGGAAATGGCGCTCAAGGATATGGAGGATCGTTTGCCGCCCGAGTCACCAACGGACGAGCACGAGACACTCTCCCTCGACCAGGCAATGGCGTTCGTCCGCAGTCCTTCGTCGCGCGGATAAAGAAGTCACGTCAGCAGCCGACCCTTTTTGATTCCCAATCCGACGATCCCCCTCCTGCCACGCCGGCCCCGCTGGCCATAAGCGACGGCACTCTACTCAGCCCGCCGGGCCGTGCAAGCGGAAACCCGGTTCCCCCTGAAGGTCTCCCCCAAGTTTCCGATGGCACGGTCGCTGCGCGAGCGGAGCCCCGGACTGGTGCTGAGTCTGGCGCGTACCGTCAATCCCCGACTGCGGGGCCGGAAACGCCAGAAGGAGACCACGCCATGATGGGCACACAACTAAGTTTGCTGTTCGACGCACCGCCACCACCGGCATGGGTGCCGGACCCGGAAATAGAACCGCATCACACACCGCCACGAGAATCCGAACCAACATCACGGCCGCCCGGCCATCGCAAGCCTGACCGAGCGACTGTCAAAGCTCTCGGCGGACGAAGCCACCGCTACGGAACATGCCGCCGATCCGATCACCATCAGCGGCCGCTCCTGGTCACGCGAGGACGCACCCGCTGTCCTGGATAGCAAACTCGAAACTTTGCCGAAAAACGTCCGTGACACGACCCGCGTGCCGCTCGGCACCTACCGCGGCTTACGCTTTGGCCTTGTCCTTCATCCGCAATTCCCGGCCGACGTGTACCTCGAAGGAGCGATCACCCGTCATGCCACGCTGTCACGCGACCACCAGGGACCGCGTGCGGTACTCAACGCAATTGAGCGGCTCGCCACCGGCTACGCTTCGGAAAGCATCCGTGTCCGCCAAGACCTCACCATCGCGGAAGCCCAGCTTCGGGACTACCAGGCACGCCTTGGCAAACCCTTCGTGCATGATGCTTATCTGGCTGAACTGACCGGACTTCGTGACCAGCTCAAGGCCGGGCTTTCTGCCAGCAGCCATCAGCCAGACAAGGAAGAGGGGCCAAGCGCGTCCGACCTCGCCGAGAAGATCAAGGCACTCAAGGCCGCGAATAGCATCGAAGCCACGCCACAGCGAGTCCGCCAGAAACACTCCACCGCCGAGGAACCCATCACCGCCCGCATCCGCCGCCGAACGGAGTCGATGTCCGAGTCGGAGTCAGCGATAGAAGGCGCTGCCGCACCGGGGGCAGAGACAGTCCCGACGCCGGAATCGTTGCAGAATTCATCCATCAAGCCGCCGCTGACGTTCCAGGAACGCATCGCGATGGAGCGGCAACGCAAAGACCAAGAACCAAGCCTGTCTTGAGTCTTGTCTCACCATCTAAACGTCGTTGTGTGTTTTTTGTCTATGATTGGAATGAATGATGAGTAGGCCGATCAACGCCACCGTAGTGAACAACGCACCGGTGAAAAAAGTGACTGACGGCCCGAATTTGTCCCACAGCAGCCCCGCGATGACGCTGGCCACCAGCATGGCAATGCCGCAAACGAGATTAAATACCCCGTAAGCAGTGCCACGCAATTCTGGGGGCGTGGTATCCGCTACCATCGTTGCCAGCAGTCCTTGGGTGAACGCCATGTGCAACCCCCATAAGCCGACGCCCAGCGCCAGCATCCAAAGATTCGCCGCATAGCCCAACGCCACATCGGCGGCGATCAGGAACGCCACGCCGATCAGCAGCACAGTTTTCCTGTTCACGCGGTCGGACAAGATTCCCGCTGGGTAGGCAGCACCCGCATAGAAGATATTCATCACCACCATCACCAGCGGCACAAAGGCGATAGGCAACCCGGTCGCTTGCGCCTTCAAAACCAGGAACGCCTCGCTGAAGCGCGCCAGCGTCAGCACTCCGGCAATAGCCACCAGTTGCCAGTAAGCGCTGCCGACATGTCTGATGTCGCGGATGCGGATGGGAGGTTTGGATTTATCGGCACGTTGCATCTCCGGCTCTTTCACGCCGAAAACAAGAATGAGGAAAGCAAGAATGGCGGGAATGACGGCAATCCACATCACGGCGCGGATATTACCCGCAAACAACAGCATCCCAGCTATCGCCAACGTAGGGCCAAGAAACGCACCCACGGTATCCAGCGATTGCCGGAGTCCAAAGCACGCGCCACGTATCTCTGCTGGGGCAATATCGCCCGCCAGCGCGTCACGCGGCGCTCCGCGAATGCCTTTGCCGATGCGGTCAATGAAACGCGCGGTCATAACTGTAGGAATGGAATGTGCCAGTGGGAATAACGGCTTGGTCAGTGCAGCCATTCCGTAGCCAATGGCTACCAGCAGCTTGCGCTTGCGGAAATAGTCGCTGAGGGTGCCTGAAAAGACTTTAGCAATCAGCGCGGTCGCCTCAGCGACGCCTTCCACGATGCCGACGGATATCATGCTGGCACCCAGCGTTGACACCATGAAGACCGGCAGCAGGCTGTGGATCAACTCGGAAGAGGTGTCCATGAACAGGCTGACGAAACCCAGCGCCCAGATGCTGCGCGGTATTTGCGAAAGAGTTGTTTTTGCCGTCACAGTATTTCCTCTGAAGATGCAAATCTGGCAAAGCGCAGCGCCAAGGCGGGCAGTACCAGCAGGTTGAGCAGGGTCGAAGTGGCCAGGCCGCCCAGGATCACGATGGCCATTGAGCCTTCGATCTCGCGTCCGGGGTCGCCGGAGCCGATAGCAAGCGGCAGCAGACCGAGCGCTGTCACCAGCGCCGTCATCAGGATGGGCAGCAGGCGTTCGGAAGCGCCCCGAAGTGCTGTCGGCATATTCCACGGCTGGCCTTCGGCGAGCACCAAATGCTCGAAGTGCGACATCATCATAACTGAATTGCGCAAAGAAATCCCAAACAAGGTGACGAAGCCGACCAGTGCGCCGAGCGTCAGCATCCCGCCGGTCATCACCACGGCCAGTATGCCGCCAATCAGTGCGAAAGGCAGGTTAAGTAGGATCAGGCCGAGATTGCGGCCATTGCCCATCACGATGGCGAGCAAGGCGATAATGGCGAGGCCAGCCAACGCGCTGTTGATAAGCAGATCGCGTTGCGCCTGGTGCTGCGCTTCCGCCGCGCCGCTAAAGGCGATATAGCTGCCGGGCGGAAAGATAACGTTTTCGGAAATCTTATTGTGCGCCTCGGCAATGAAACTGCTCAAATCCTTGCCGCCGACATCGAAGGTGATGGTCTGGACGCGGCGCGCGCCGTCGCGTAACACGACATAGCGCCCTGCCGACATTCCGATCTCCGCCAGTTTTGCTAAGGGGACAATGGAGCCCGAAGGCGTTTTGACCGGCAGATCGCCGACCTGCGCCACGCTCATGCGTGCGGCGGGCGAAAGCACCACGCTGACATCGATGACCTGATTACCGCGATAGACCTGCGACACGGTTTCGCCCTGGTAGGCAACGCGGATGCCCGAGAGCACATCGACCGCATCCAGCCCCCAATAGGAAAGCGCGTCCCGCTTCAAGCGGATATTAAGCTGCGGCGTGCCGGGCGGGGATTGCAGTTGCACGTTGACTGCGCCCGGAATGGACTGCACAATCGGCAGAATCCCGGCGGCCAGCTTGTCGATGGTATCCAGCTCCAGCCCGTAGATATTGAGCACGCCTTCCGCCGTGTAACCGGAAAGCGTTTCCTCGACGCGTTCGGTGAGGAACGGCTTGACCGCGAAATTCACGCCGGGGAATTGCGCCAGCACTTTACGAATCTCAAACTGCGATGCTTCCGCTTCCTCGCCTGCCAGCGGTTTCAGATCAACCTCGAACTCGCTGTAATGCGTTCCCCATACGTCATCTGCTTTTTCCGCACGCCCGGCGCGCTGGGAGACCGAGCGCACGAAAGGCAATTTCAGCAGTCCCTCCGTCACTTTACTGCCAATGCGCAGGGATTCATCCAGCGACGTGCCGGGGATGGCCGACATATGCACAATGAAATGCCCCTCACGCAGTTCGGGGATGAACTTGCCCTGAAAGAAAGGCAGCGCGACAAGGCTGCCGAGAAAGAGCACGCCGACGCAGAGCAGCATTTTACCGGGCGTGTGGCTGATCGCCGCCAGCGTCCTGACATAGCGGGCTTTAAGCCAGGCGGCAAAGCGCGGCTCGCGGGTTTCGGTATCCTGCTGCCGTATGAGCAGCATGGAAAGCGCGGGCGTGACGGTGAGAGCCACAACCAGCGAAGCCAGCATTGCCGCGATATTGGCAATGGCGAGCGGCGCAAACAGCCTGCCGCCCAGCCCTGACATGGTCAGTATCGGTAGAAACACGAGAATCACCGCAACGGTGGCAAATACCACCGCGCTGCGGACTTCCAGCGAAGCATCCAGAACCGTTTGCAGCCTAGATTGTTTCAATTGCAGACGATGACTCTCGCGCAGGCGGCGCAGAATGTTCTCGACATCGATCACCGCATCATCCACCACCGCGCCAATGGCAATGGCCAGTCCGCCCAGCGTCATGGTATTGAGCGTCTGCCCGAACTGATTCAGCACAACAACAGCAGCCATGAGTGAAAGCGGAATGGCCGTGGCCGAGATCAGGGCGCTTTTCGCATGGCTTAGGAAAATAAACAGCACGATCACCACCAGCGCCGCTCCCAGTAGCAGGTCGGACTTGATATTGCCGATGGCGGTTTCGATGAAGTTGGCAGGACGGAAAAGATCGGGATAGAGAGTGATGTCCGCCGCCTTCAATGTAGGAGAAAGTTCCTCCAACGCCTTTTCCACTTCGTGCGTCACCTCGCGCGTATTGGCCCCGTATTGCGAGGAGACCAGCATGACTACGCCCTCCTTGCCCATAATGGCGGCAGCGCCCAGGCGAGGCTCCGTGCCCTCGGCGACGGTCGCCACTTCTCCCAGCGTGATATTGAGATCGATAGCCTCGCCCGTGCCGCGCAGCAGCACGGTTCTGGCGAGCGCTTCGGCGGTCGCGGCCTGGCCGTCCGTCTGGATGACAATGCGCTGGTTCGGCGTGTCGATGAAGCCCGCGCCCTGCACGCCGGTAGCGCGGCGCGCGGCATCCATTACTTCGGCAATCGAGAGATTGTAGCGTTTCAGTTGCTCCGGCTTGAGTTGAATTTGCAACTGTTTGACTTCGCCGCCGAAGACCGACACTTTGGCGACCCCCGGCACGGCGAGCAGCCTCTGCTTCACCACCCAATCGGCCTGCGTGCGGATATCCTGTAGCGATTTGCTCTGGGAACTCAGGCCAACCGCCAGCATGATGCTGGTGGAAGACGTAAGCGGTGTCAGCACTGGCGGCTGCACGCCCTGCGGTATCTGACCGGCGACGGCAGACAGGCGCTCAGCCACCGACTGGCGGTTGAGATAAATATCGCTTCCGGGATTGAAGGTGATTTTGACAAGCGACAGCCCCTGAATCGACGATGAGCGCAGCGACTCGATGCCCGAGACGCCGTTGACGGCATTTTCAATCGGCTGGGTCACCAGCATTTCCACCTGCTCCGGCGACAACCCCGGCGCTTCCGCCTGAATCGTCACCTGCGGCGGCGCGAATTCTGGAAATACGTCGTACTGAGCTTTGCTAAGGCTAAAGAAGCCGTAGATCAAAGCGGCGACGGCAAGGCCCGCAACTACGCCCGCATGTCTGACCGAGAACGAAACAATCTCGCGCAACATCATTTGTTCTCCTCTCCTACTTCGATGGAGGCCCGCTCAACCTCGGAAAGCAGCAGTTGCGCACCGTGCGTCACGATCCGCGCCGGGGAGGGCACGCCTTCCACCTCGTAATGCTCTTGCTCAAACTTCTTGATGACAACCGAGGTTTTGAGAAACTTTCCCGGCGAGGTTTCCACATACACCCATGCCTTGTCGCCCCACCAGACCAGCGCAGAATTGGGTACGGCTTGGGGGGGTATTTCCTCCACTGCAATGCCGCCCGCCGTTCTGTCGGCGTCGCTGAGACTCAACACTTGACGCTCGTTTTCCTCCACGACACGCGGCGGCGCGTTGACCGGCTTTTCGCGCAGGGCCTCCATTTCGGCTTCATGCTGCCCTTCCAGGAATCCCCACACCATCAGCGCGGCAAAGCCACTCATGGCAGCCAACGTCACGACTTTTTTCATCGCCCCTCCGGACGCGGTGATTGGCGGGATGCACTTGCATCAAATACGCCAAACTGCGGCTGCTGTAGCGCATCTTCCAGCGCGGCTTTGCTTTTGAGCATTTGGATCAGCGCGTCGTGGCGGGCGATGGCAGCGGTGTAGATTTCGGACTCGGCCAGCAGCAAAGGCAGCTTGCTGGCTTCGGCGGGGCGTAGCTGGGATTGGATTTGTTTGAGCTTATCCTGCTGGGCCATAAGCAGCCGGTCAGCAGTGACGACTTTGCTTTGGGCGGCTTTCAGACCGGCCTCGGTCCCTTCGATCCGCCCGATGATGTCTGCCTGCACTGCATTGACTTTATCCGCCGCCTGTTTGCGGCGGGCAACGGCCTCAGCAATCGGGCCTTCGTTATTGTTGAACATGGGCAGCGTGATCGACAGACCCAGCGTCAGCACGTTGCCGTCCTTGGCCCATTGATAACCGGGGCCGAGATTGATGTCAGGAGTCTGTTTGGCAAGTTCGAGTTGCAGAGCGCTGTGGGCGGCTTCGTACTCTGCCAGCGCCGCCATCAACCCCATATTCGCCTTAAGCGCGGCTGACATACCGACGGCTGAAGCAGATGGCAATTCCATTCCATGCCAATCGACATTCACGCCATCAAGTGCCGCCAGCGATACGCCGATGGCGCTGGCCAAGCGTGCCTTGGCTTCCACCGCCTGCATTGCGGCATCTTTCCCGGCAAGCAATGTCTGCTGGTAAGCCACGAGCATCTGGCTGGCGGTCACCGATGGAAGCTGTCCCTGCGCCGTGCGCTCCTCGAACACATCGAGCACAGCTTTCTGGGCCGCCGCCTGCTTTTGGTACAGCGCGACCGCTTTGCTTGCCGCCGCAACATCGATCAGCGCGCCCACCACGCGGCTGCGAGCCGTCCAGGCGGCGCTTCCTACCTGGAACTCAGCGGCGCTGGCCATATGTCCGGCCTGCTCTACGCGCAACCCACGCTTGCCCGCCGTTTCGATGGGAAGGTTGATATCAAGGCCCAGGAGCCACGGGTTAGCCTTGCCCGCGTCGTGGCTCGGCGTGATGCCGATGCTGGGGTTGGGGCGCTGTCCGGCAGTGATTCCTGCCGCCTTGCTCGCTTCCCACTGGCTGCGCGCCACGTCAAGGTCGGGATTGAAATAGAGTGCTGCCAGCGTCAACTGACGCACGTCCCATTTGCCGGAAGTCGGTTCGCCCGTTGCCTGCTCGATAAACGCCTTCAGTCCTGCATCGTCCAGCTTGCGGGCCGCATATTGGTCGGCGGTCTGTATTGCTGGTGCAGGCGATTCAACCTGAGTCGTGCAGCCACTGAGCGCAAATATCACGGCTGAAATGCAAAAAGAGTTTCGCACGCCGTTAGTGTGGAGTGATTGGCATCGCGGTGTTGTGTAAAGAAGGCAACATCTACTCTCCCTCAGATTGCAAACTGGTCTACCAATCGTCGTTTCAAATAACAGTTATGTGAAATCAACAGATGCCGCGACATCATACAAGCAGAAATATGATTATCAAATGATTATTGCCGGTATGGCCACTCATCGGATTAGAGCGAGCCTGAGTGAAGAATGCCCTGCAAAGACATCACTCTGAAGTGATTCTTTAGTGCGTCTTGCCTCCGGCACCATCGCAGATTGATTCGTCCCACCGCAACCCTGAGTGCGGCTCTCCCGACCAAGCAATCGCGCAGAATTTATTCGAGCGGGGTGGAAATCGGTTTTGCGATTGGACGACTGATAAGCCAAACGTGTGCGAGTCCAGACAGCCACATCGCGGCAGTAAGGATCAAATAAGTACGGTGACACGCATAAAACCAGCTTGCATCACGCACAGTGCGATTTGCCAGGTCCAACTGGCCGTCCAAGAGCGGGTGAAGGCCCAAAAGACTCACCTGCAAGGCAGCGGTGAGCATCCAAGTAACGACATTCGGCCAAGTTCGTCCCCGCCACCATCCGTTCACTCCCAACCCAAGGAGGGCAACCACACCAATGGCGTTAAGCCAATTGGTGACTCGCTGGGTGACGAACCCTTGCTCGGTGCCGCCGATAATTTCTGTGCCGATTGGAACCACAATTCCTGCGTAAAAGGTTAAGCCACCCAGCCAAAGCCCCACGACTAAGGTGAGAAGAAACTGTGGCAAAGGATATCGGGACATGACGGCAACTCGCCAAAATGAGAATTCATTGTCGCAGCGCAGCAGCGGGTTCTAGGCGGGCTGCCGAGATCGCCGGCAACAAGCAAGCGGCGGCGCTGGCTGCCAGGCTGACCGCTGCCGCCAAGGCGGGAAGCTGCCAATTGACAGAAATAGGGACCGTGGAGAATCTCACAACGACCAATGCGACGAGAATTCCCAGGACCAGCCCACCGATAACCCCAAGGCTGGCGAGCGATGTGCCTTCCAGAAAAAACTGCAAACAGATGTCCCACGGCGTTGCACCGAGCGCACGGCGCAGGCCGATCTCCGCCCGACGCTGACGCACGACGAGAAGCATCAACGTGGCGATGCCGATCACGCCGACCGTCAAGAGCAGGATGCTCGTCGCCGAGACTGCCCAGAGTGCCGTGGTTTGCAAACCCGATTGCTGAGCATTGAGGTCAGCCAGATCGCGAACCACGATATCCTCCACTTGGCCCTGAAACCGCCCATGTCGAGCACGAAGCACGGTATTGACTGTCGCCACAATCGGTGCCGAATCGGTCTGCGGTCCAATTTGCAAATACAGGAAATGCAGCCACGGGCGGTTGGCAATACGGACTTGATAGGTGTCGATGGGGATGAACGCCTGGTGGTCTTCATCTTCGCCGGCGAAGTTCACTCCTTGTGGCTTCAGTACGCCAATGACCTCATACGGTTGACCGTTGAGCCGGGCGACATCGCCGACCATTACGCCGTGGGAAGAGAGTTCCCGCGCTACCCCGTCTCCTAGAACGATGACTCGCTGGCGATTGTCTTCAGGTGTGAAAAAGCGACCCTTCGCAAGTTGAAACCCTCGCAGGTCGAGATAGTTTGAACTCGTGCCGATCAGGCGGATGCGAGAGGTACTCTGTTCCACTCGCAACGTTGCATTGCGAGCAGCCACCGGCACGACTCGCCGCAACTGGGGAACGGCTGATTGCAAGGCGGCCCCGTCATCGGGCACCAACGAGATGAAGTGCTCCAGTTGCCGCACGCGGCCGGGATAGCCCGGCACTTTATTGGGGGAAACGACGATCAACCCGCCGCCGAGCATCTGCATCTTGATGTCCATTTCGGCGAGCTGCGCTTGCCCCATGACGCCCGCGACGATGACGCCCGCCGTCCCCAAGCTACACACGGCGAGCGTAAGCAGCGAACGCATGGCGTTCTGTTGGAGCACCGCCCAGGCAGCTTGCACCGCGATAAAAACTGCGGAAGGGCGCACGTTGGACATTCGCTAAACCTGCGGACGGAGTGCTTGGGCGGGGTCAAGACCGGCAGCGGATCGCGCCGGGATGAGACCGGCCAGCGATGCGAACAGTACAATCGCCAGCGGCGCGATGGCGACCAGTGGCCCGAAGCCAAAATCCAACCCACGGGAGGCAGCCAAGCCATACGCTCCACCGATACCTAGCAGCACGCCGACGAGTCCGCCGATAATGCTGATGACCAAGCCCTCCACCCAAAACTGGATCAGAATGTCGCCCGGAGTCGCTCCCATTGCGCGGCGAATGCCGATCTCCCCGCGCCGGCTGCGCACCGCCTGTCCGAAGACGAGCACGATCAAGAATACCGCCACGAGTCCACACACGCCGGCAAGCCCCAGCAACAGGTAGAAGACGTTCCGCGACAAGCCCCGTGATTGCTCGGCAATGCTGCTAGGTAAACGGATGGTGAAGTCGCTCTTCTCTCCTTCCGTGAGTTTGTGCTGAGATCGCAGGATGGATTCGATTTCACCCTCCAGTTTGGTCAGCGTCGCCTGCTCGCTGTTGCGGGCCTGCACCACGATTTGATCGAGATGAACGCGCTTGTAGAGGCGGTCGTAGAAGGTGGTCACCGGGATCACAATACGGGCGTCGCGGTCGCCTTCCGCTGGACTGGAACCCTTCGTCACCAGCACTCCCTTCACCTTGAACGGCACCTGATTGATCGACACCTCCTGCCCGATAGGGTCTTGAGTTCCGAAGAGTTCACGGGCGGCAGTTTGCCCCAACAAGCAGACGCGAGCGCTTCCTTGAACGTCTCCGTCGTCGAGGAACTCACCCCGTTCCGCACCAAACTTCCGAAGTTCTGCCCACGGCGGTCTTACGCCGAAGAGCTTGTATTTACCGCTCTTGTTGCCAGCGCTGGTGGGCACATTGTCTTCGACTCGCGTGCCTTCGATGGCCTTGTAACCCCGGAGTCGCTCGCGAATTGCCTCCACGTCTTCCGTGGAGAGACTCGTAGCGGTTCCGCTCTGGCCGGCGATTACACGCGAACCCGGTCGGACTGAAATCACGTCCTGACCAAAACTGCGTGCTGCTTGTTCCGCTTTGGCGCTAAGCCCTTGATCGATAGCCAGGGTGGCCAGAGCGAGCGCTGTTGCAGCGGCAACCGGTAGTGCCAGTAGAATGACCCGTCCCGGCATGGCAACGGCTACCTGGAAAGCGGCAGACATATTCTTGGCAGTATTCATACGGCACCTCCCACCGATTCGCGGCGATTGTCAGAAACGATTTGTCCGCCTTCCATCTTGATTTGACGGTAAGCGCGGGCCGAGATCGCGGGATCGTGAGTTACCATCACAATGGTCTTGCCTTGTTTTACCAGCAGTTCAAAGAGATCAAGCACGCCCTGTGCTACGGCAGAGTCGAGGTTGCCGGTAGGTTCGTCGGCCAGGATCAAATCCGCTCCCAAAACCAATGCCCTGGCGATGGCGACGCGCTGCATCTGACCGCCCGACAACTCCCCCGGAAACCGCTGTGATTTGCCCTCCAGGTCCACGGACTTCAGCAGCGATTCAATTTGTTCATGGTTGGGGCGCTGGCCGTGATGGTTGTACATGAAGGGCAGGGCGATATTGGCTTCGACGGTGAGAAACGGCAGCAGGTGAAACGCCTGAAATACAAAGCCGATACGGCGGTTTCGCAGATCCGCCCGTTGACCTTCCGGCCAGCCCCCCACGTTCTCTCCGTCGAACTGGTATTCCCCGCTATCAAGCCGGTCGAGGCAGCCGAGAATGTTCAGCAGCGTAGACTTGCCGCAGCCCGATGCGCCGGAGAGAGAGACGAACGCGCCCTTCTCAACTTGCAGGCACAGTTTTTTCAACACCGGGACCGGTTGGCCTTGCCGGTCACGATAGGACTTGTCGATGTTCGTCAATTCAATGAGCACGTTTAATCTCCATCATGGTTCCTCAAGAACAGTGTCGCCGGGGTTTAGGCCCTCCACAATTTCGACGCGGCCTTCTGACTTCAGGCCGATTTTGACGTTCTTCTCCACTGGACCACTCTCGGTCGGCACGACGACGTACCAACCATCCGACCGCGATTTGACGGCGGTGAGCGGGAGAGTCAGGGCGTTTTCCCTTGCGGCCGTCTGAATGTGCCCAAGTGCGGTCATCTCAGGGCGCAACAGCGACCGTTGCGCCGCGTCGATTTCCACGACCGCCAGGTAGTAAACGACGTTCTCCTGCAAGATCGGTTGCGGCAGCAGGCGCACAATTTTGCCCGCGATGGTCTCGCCGGGATGAGCGTCAACGCGGAAGGTGACGCGCTGACCTACCTGCACTCGCCCGAAGTCCGATTCATCCACATACAGGTGAAGTTGGAGTTGTGCCAGGTCGAGCATTGTCAGCACGGGGCTAGCAGGGTTGTTGCTCGTCAATTCTCCCAGGTGCTGATTCACTACGAAAATCTGGCCATCAATCGGGGCAGTCAGCGTACTCCATCGAATCTGGACCTCGGTGTTGCGGATCGTGGCCTTGGAATTGGCGAGTTGCGATTCAAGGATGAGTTTATCGGTGCGAAATCTTTCCTTGACTTGCTGCATGGTCGCCTTCGACTCCGCCAGTTGGGCCTGTGCGACTTCATAAGTATTGAGCGCCGTTTCCGTTTCGAGCGTACTCGCCGCGCTCGTCGTGCCTTCGAGTTTGAAGAGACGCTCATGAACTCGCTTGGTGTGAGCCCGGTGCGCTTCGGCGGCGGCCAGTCGCGCTTCGGCCACCTTAATTTCCACCGGCTCCAGCGCCTTGGCGGCCACCAGCTTCTGCTCGAAAATCTGCGAATCGGTCGTGAGCTGCGCCAACGTGGCCTGGAGATCGGAGATATCAAGTTGCGCGAGTGTCTGGCCCGCCTTGACCGAGTCGCCTTCCACCCACGGCAATTCGGTGATGCGGCGGGCAACATCCTTTGGCATGGGAAAGCCGATGCGAATGAGTGCATTCGGTGCCGGTTTCACAATCCCGCGCGCCTTGATAGCCTGTTCGATGCGACCAGTCTGGACGAGGACCGTTGCTACCACCGGTTGGCGGGCCTTGGCTCCACTCTGAACGGACCAAATGCCGTGCCCGAACCAACCAGCGACGGCGGCGAGGCAAACGAGCGCGAAAACGCCAAGAAAACGCATCATGAACTTTCGGGGACGGTGCGCGCGGAAGGTGCGCAAACTCTCAGAAAGTCTAGCGGGACATCCTGACAGCCAGATGACGACGAGATGACAAGAACGTCATCTTGCGGTGGCGAGCCGTCAATTCCTCGGAGCAGGAAGCTCTTCGGGTTCAGAAGCAGAAATTGGCTGCTCATCAACGTCAAGTTGCATGAGGGCTTGCAGATCTGCGTAGGCTTGCAGCAGGCTGCGGCGCACGTCGGCCCGTCGCAATTTCGTGGCATTCAGGTTTTGTTGTGCGAGCAGCACGTCGGCGAAAGAACGCTTCGGATCGCCACCCGCGTATAAATCCTGAACCGCCTTGAGACCCTCTTCGAGCAGCGGTAGCACTTTCTGCGTCAGCCGGTCTTCCTGCTCCTTGAGGCCGAGATACCGACCATAGGCATTGGCCGTATCTCGGCTCAGACGCGTCTCGGCGCTTCGCAGGACGGCGGTTGTCTGCACCAATCGAGCTTGCGTTTCGCGTACCAAACCTTGTTTGCGATCCCAAAGCGGGAGCGGCACCTGGGCACTGATAATCGCACCGGGCTGACTGGCGGTGAAATTATTCTGATAGCCCGCCCCCAGCGTTACATTGGGAACGGCCGCAACTTCGGCTCGTGCAAGTTGCGCCCGCACCTGCTCGATCTGCATTGCCAACTGTTTGAGTTCAGTGTTGGCGGATTGCACGCGCTCCGCGACCAAAGACTCTTCGAGGTCGGGCAGAGTCTTGAAGAACGGTGGGCGCTCGGGCGGCAGGGTCAGCTCCGGCACGCCAATCTCGGCGGCCAGTTGCTTCCAACTGGCCGCAAACACGGACTGGGTGAGCACCCGCGCGGCTCTGGCGTCTTCCAAGAGGGCCTGCATTCGCACCAGGTCGGCGGGAGGCCGGCTCTTCACGTCCTCCACCAGTTTTCGCGTCGTTTCCGTATCGCGGGCCAGCGACTCAACCACTTCGTCATTCACGTCGAAAATGTGGCCGAGCGCCACATAGTCGAAGTACGCGCGACGAATGCGGCCGAGCACGTCGAACTTGCGATTCACCAACGCCAGATACGCCACGTCCGTTCCCCGTGCGGCTGACGTGATATCGAGGCGGCGTTTGCCTGCGGTGATGATTTCTTGGCGAATCAGCAGATTCAAGGTTCCCGCTGCGTTGCGGCTGTCGCCAAGTCCGGTTTCGGTGTAAGTGAAGTCGGGGTTGAGGTAGAGGCTCGATTGCAACAACCGGCCACGGGCCGCTTCCAGGTCGGCCGCTGATTCACGGAGCGCCGGATTGGTTTCGATGGCCAGATTCCAGAGATCGGGCAGTTGCGGATGATTAGGAAGAATGGGAGGCGATGGTGTCGGCGACAATGGCTCTGGAATCGCGGAAATGTAGGCCACATGAGCAATGCGCGCTTCAATGCACGGCTCGACGGGCGGGCAGCATGTTCTGCAACCCGCGACGCCAGCCGTTAGCAATGCGAATACGAACGATGCGCGCATAGTGTGACCCGGAGAATCTGATAGACCTTGTCGATTACATCGACTTTGCGGGCGACGGCGCGTGAAGTAAAATTCTGAATTTCAAATGACGGCTCTGCTAGCAGGGCTATTCCAAGCCCAGCCGGAGACAAAACTGAGTGCCGTGTTGGGGTTCGCTCGCGACAGTGACAGAGCCGCCATGAAGTTGGGCAATTCCCTTAACGATAGCCAGTCCCAACCCGGTTCCGGCCGTGTTGACCGATCGCGAATTGTCCGCGCGGAAAAAGCGGTCGAAGATGTGCGGCAACATCGTCGCCGGGATGCCTTCTCCGGTGTCAGTGACGTGAATCACCAATTCATCAGCCACGATTTCCGCCTGTACCTCCACCTTCCCTCCGGTAGGTGTATGGCGGAGCGCATTCGAGAGGAGATTGCTAACCGCCCTTTGGAAGAGGGTGCGATCAATGTTCGCCATCCAGCCGGGCCGCCCTTGCATGGTAAGAGTAACTCCTGCCTCGTCGGCAGCCGCCTCAAAATACTCCCGCAGCAATTCCAGTTGCGCGGCTACGTCCACGGGTTCACGGTTGATTTGCGTGGCCGGGTTCTCGGCACGAGCCAGGAACAGCAAACTGTCGATCATGCGGGAGAGCTTGCCGAATTCTTCCAACGACGAACCGATCACGTCCCGGTATTCGTCCAGAGTGCGGGGACGGGTGAGTGCGACCTCGGCCTCTCCGCGCAGATTGTTCAGCGGCGTCCGCAGTTCGTGGGCGATGTCGGCGGAAAACTGCGAGAGCCGGTCGAACGACGACTCCAGCCGGTCCAGCATCTCGTTAAACGTATCGGCGAGGATTCGCAGTTCGGCGGGCAGCCCGTCCACTGCAATCCGCTCGTCAAGGGTGGAAGACCGAATGCGGCTGGCTGTGGCGGCGATCTTCTGCACGGGTCGGACGGCTTTGAGAATGATGAAGTAACCGCCCAACGAGCATACGATCAAGGCCACGCCAAGAACGATCCACAAATTGCGGCGATAATCTTCCAGCAATTCCTCCTCGTGGCTGCGGTCCATCGCTGCTTGCACGACAAGCGCGGAAGCTCCGGTCCGGTCGATGGAGGCTCGCACGGCCACCACTCGGAACCAGCGCCCGTTGGTCGAGCGATGGTTGTGGCCGGAGAATTCTTCACTCTTGTCGGCCTGAGTTTGCGTGAACACCGACGATGGCAACACTTCGCCCATGCCCGACGTCTCGGCGACCACCTGGCCGTCCTCCCGGATTACCCGCAGGTAGATCACCGATTCCGGGTGGGCTGCACCGGCCCAGACGACTTGTTTCCGGATCGCATCTTGGTCCGTTGGCCGCTCTCGCACGAGCGCCAATACGCCTCTTGCCCGGTCGGTGAGGAAGTGGTCATCTTCACGGTCAAGGTTCTTTGCCAGGGCGAGATAAAGATACCCCGTGGCGACCAAGATCAGGGAGAAGGACGTGACGAAGAACCACAGCGTCAGACGGGCCGCCAACGACCAAGGATGCTTTTTGGGGACCGGAGCCGGGATCTCCGGGTTAGGAGCGTTCTTCGAGGACATACCCCACTCCTCGAACGGTGTGAATCAACTTCTTGTCGAAGGGGTCGTCCACCTTGGAACGCAACCGGCGCACATGCACGTCCACCACGTTGGTATCGCTGTCGAAGTTCATGTCCCACACTTGCTCGGCAATGAGTGTGCGGGTCAGCACCTCCCCTTGTCGGCGGGCCAGGAGCGAGAGCAGGGCGAATTCCTTCGGCGTGAGATCAAGGCGCTGATCGGCTCGACTCGCCTTGTGCCGGATGAAGTCGATCTCCAGATCGCCCACCTGCAAAACATCGGGGTGACGGCTTGGGCTGCGGCGAAGAATGTTGCGAATGCGAGCGAGTAACTCGGAAAAGGCGAACGGTTTCACCAGGTAGTCGTCGGCTCCGAGTTCCAGCCCTTTGACACGATCCTGTACGGTGTCACGGGCGGTTAAATAGAGAGCCGGCGTTGTGTTGCCGCCGCGCCGCAGTTCGGTCAGGACCGACCACCCATCCCGTTCCGGCAACATCACGTCGAGGATGATGAGGTCGTAGCCTGCGGTGCGTGCCGTAAAGAGACCGTCATCGCCTTTGTCGCAGACATCAACGACGAAGCCTTGCTCCGTCAGCCCTTTACGGAGGTATGCGGCAGTTTTTTCTTCATCTTCGACTACGAGGATTTTCACGGATCAGCCTCCGATTGCGCACCCTCTTTCCCAGCAGGATTCGCTCTCTCTGATTTTAGCGTGGCGGGAGTGATTTGCCATGAGCAGGACGTTCCAGCGACCCAATACAGCCACTGATAACTAGCGAAGGTCAAGGCGGACAGCACGTTTGTCGCGACTCTGGCGGAGCGGCTGGATGCAGCGGGCGGTGCCAATGACAAGGCAGCATCGGAATGAAACTGTGGAACGCTCAACACTACAGAAAAATAGTTGCGCCTCCAGAACATAGTGGGGGGAAATCTGGACAACGGGCTGCAAAACGCCAAGTGCGTCAAGTGCCTCGCTAATAAAAGATTTGACACTACTAATCGGAAGAGGATAGAAGGTAAGAATGATTCTCATTTGCATGAGGATTGTTTGTCTATCAGTAAAGGAAAAAGCCATGCATCTACCTCTTCCCCATCTATGCGCTGTTGTATTTTTATCAGCTATTATCTCCGCCACTCCGGCGCTTGCCGCCGACAAGCTCTACTATCCTTACGTCACGCCGGGAGAGCTGGAGGTCGAGTATTTCGGCAGCCGCAGCTTTGACAGCGACAGCAGCAAGGACAACGCGCAAAAGCAGCAGTTTTCCGTGGGCTATGGTGTGACTGATCGTTGGTTTACCGAGCTTTACAGCAAGTTCGAGCGCGAGCCGCAAGACCACACCACGTTCGATGCCTGGGAATGGGAAAACATCTTCCAACTCACCGAACGCGGGGAGTACTGGCTCGATGTTGGATCATCGCTGGCCTACGAATGGACGCCGCAGAGCAACCGCGCCGATACCATTGAGACGCGCCTGCTGCTTGAAAAGGATATGGACAAAACGTCACACATTCTTAACGTCATTTTAGAAAAGGACATCGGCTCCGGCCCCAAGGCGAGCTTAGAGAGCACGGTATTGTGGAGCAGCCGCTATAATTTAAGCCGCTATTTCGAGCCGGGATTTGAGATCAGCAGCGATTTCGGCGAGTTGAAAGATACCGGCTCGTTTGACGAACAGAAGCATTCCATCGGCCCGACCGCTTACGGCAAAATTCCTTTGCACCTGACGAACAGGGCGGATTCACTCAAATACCGCGTGGGCTATCTGGTCGGCGGGTCCAAAGCTGCGCCCGATGGCGAGACGATTGCCCAACTTGAATATGAATTACACTTTTAACGAACGAGCATCTATTAAAACGCCGTCATCGGGCGGGGTAAAATGCGGTAACATCAGGGAGTTCCTTGAAGATTTGGCCCGTTCCTTTGTCGAGACCGACAGCATGGCGGCTGCGTATTCGGAGATGTCCGCCGATAAGGCCCGTGACGTTGAGGCGGACGAATATGGTGCGAATCCTTAGCTGCCGACGACCCAATGCGGCGTGGTGAGGTCTGGTGGGTAAACTTCGTGGGAAGCTCGGGAGGCGAGGTGCGAAAGACTTGGCCCGCAGTCATTGTTAGCAACGACGCCGCCAACCAGCATGCCAACCGCGTCCAGGTCGTGCGGCTCTCCAGCAAGACCGCCCGTGTGAGACGGTCCAGGGCACGGAGTCGAAGATGATGGCGGACCAGATCATGACCGTGAGCAAGGAGCGGCTCACCGAACGTCTGGGGTTGCTTTCCCCGGACTAAATGCGCGGCGTTGACATGGCAATTCGTATTCAGCTTGGACTGGAGGCATGACGCCCCGCTATAATTCTCTCAGCGTCGGTGAGAGAACCTTGAGATTTGGCCACCCGGCGATTGCTCAATCGTGTAATACCGAGAGAGCGAGAACGCAAGGTTATTCCGAGAAAGGCTTTCCGTCATCCATCCGCCGCCGCAACCCGGCTTCCCAGCCAGCAATGCCCCCGAGAAAAAGTTCAATAGCCGTCTTGTCGCCCCGACTACTACGTGAATGCAATGTCACTGCAACGTCACCGCAATATGGGGCTAACTGGCCTGATTACTGCCCCCACATTCAGCCAGAGTGTCTCAACCGACTGAATGCCGTGCGAGTTTCTTCAACCGGTCAACGCCGATAGGCTCCTCTGCCTGCAACGGAACCACAGCCCAACGCTTGGTATGCTGTTTCGTTACCGCGTCAATCTGGGCAAGTTCATTTGACGCACGTTGGCGCATCAGAGCCGACGTAGGATTTGCCATCGCCAAACTGTTGTTAATGATCCAGGCCCACGGCTCGATGTTGGCACGCCGTAAGTCGCTTTGCAGACCGGCAGCTTCAAGCACCGGTGTGTTTTCAGCCAAGGTAACAATCAGGACTTTGGTTTGCTTGGCATCCTGCAACTGCATCATTGGCGTGGTGAAATGGATACCGCTTTGACCCAGTTGCCGTGCCGTCTCGCGGTGATACGCTCCGGTCGCATCTAGCAAAAGCAGGGTATGACCGGTCGGCGCGGTATCCATCACAACGAACTTCTTTCCTGCTTCGCGGATGATCCGCGAAAAGGCTTGGAATACTGCAATTTCTTCGGTGCAGGGTGAGCGCAAATCTTCTTCTAAGAGAGCTTTGCCCTGTGCATCCAACTCCTTTCCTTTGGTGTCCATGACATGCTGGCGGTATCGTTCGGTTTCGACGTGTGGCTCAATTCGGCTCACTGTCAGGTGATCAAGGGAGCCTTCCAGCGTTTCGGCGAGATGTGCGGCGGGATCGGAAGTGGTGAGGTGGACCGGATAACCACGGCTGGCCAACTCGACCGCTACAGCGGCGGCAATCGTTGTTTTGCCGACACCGCCTTTGCCCATCAACATGATCAAGCCGTGCCCTTCGCCCACGAGGCTATCAACCAGCGTGGCGAGATCGGGAGCTTGCAGTTTTGGCAACGTGACAATGGCTTTCTGAGACACAACTCCTCCCTCAACCAGAAGTTGGCGGAGGGCAGGCAGCCCGACAAGATTGAATGATTTAAGCGAGACATAGTCGATCGGCAGCGCTCGTAGCGCATCAGGCATATCGGCCAGCGCGGCCTGTTCCCGTCGCCATACGGCCAATGCCAACGGATCTTCTTTGGTATCGGCTTCGGCCAGAACCCCGTTGACCACGAGATACTGCCGTTTGAAACCAATCGCGGACAATTCATCGTGGGTGCGATTGGCTTCACGCAGTGAAGAGGCTTGGGCGCGGGTCACAAGCATCAATCGCGTGCGGTTAGGATCAGATAAGGCATCCACCGCAGATTTGTATTTTTCT
>JANMIF010000553.1:0-17846 GCA_031375695.1 Planctomyces sp. | reverse complement strand
GCCGAGTCGCTTTGAAACGGCCGCGAAAGAAGTGCTCAACAAGATCTGGAACTGGATCATCGTCGGCGAAGATCATCTGCCGAAAGGAGTCTCGGTCGAATATGCCGTCGCCAGTCAGTGGTTGTTGCGAGTCGGGATTGTGTTGGTCGTGATCGGCATCGGGTTCTTTTTGAGATACTCGATCGAACACGGTCTGATTTCTCCCGTCGGGCGTGTTGGTTTGTCCGTGCTGATGGGACTGGGAATGCTCGTGTTCGGGACGAAACTGCTGGGGAAGATGTTTCACCTGATCGGTCAAGGGCTGATGGGTGGCGGCATTGTGACGCTGTATTTCAGTGCGTTCGCGGCGGCGAGTTTCTACAAGCTGATCGACACGAATACGGCCTTTGCCGCAATGATCTTAATCACGGCGTTATCCGGCGGGATCGTGGTTCGGTTCAATTCCGTGTTGGTCGCCGTGCTGGGAGTGGTCGGCGGATACGGTACGCCCGTCATGCTCTCGACTGGGCAGGTCAATTTCTTTGGCTTGTACGGCTATCAATTGGTGTTGGGTTTGGGTGTGCTGTTTATCTGCTGGCGAAAGCAGTGGCCGCTGCTGAATTACTTAGCGTTTGTCGGCAACTATTCGCTGGTGGCGGCGGCGTTGAAGGACTTTAAGCCAGAGTACTTCTGGGAGGTGATGCCGTTCCTGCTGGCGTTCTTCGCACTGTTCTCGACGATGGTGTTTGTCTTCAACCTGCGAACGAAGACGAAATCGAATCTGCTCGACGTGCTAGTCTTGTTCGCGAATGCGGGAGTTGTGTATTGGATGGGTTCGTGGGTGATCGAGCAGACGTTCGATCACAAATGGTCTGCGGCACTGACGCTGGGGCTGGCCGCGTTTTATATCGCTCATGTGTATTACTGCCTCGTGCGACGAGTGCTCGACCGCGAATTGATGCTGAGCTTCACAGCGCTGTCGGCATTCTTCGTGGCGATCACGATTCCGCTGCTGTTGTCTCGCGAATGGATCACCGTGAGCTGGGCGATTCAGGCCTTCGTAATGCTGTGGATTTCGGACAAGCTCAACAGCAAGTTTCTGCGGCAGGTGGCTTATGTGCTGTATCTGATCGTGCTGGGTCGATTCGCGTTTCTCGATCTGCCGAATCAGTACGGTCGCGGGCCAAGCGGCGAATTGTCGATGGCCGATTATTTGATGACGCTGGTCGAGCGGCTGGTGATGTTCGGCGTGCCGATCGGATCGCTGGCAGCGGGATATCGATTGCTGATGAATCCACAAGCTGCGGGATCACTGGCGATCGAAAAAGAAGCGGATATCGACAGTTGGGTTCCAGAGCGAACAGCCGTCAAAGCGGGATTGTTTCTGACGCTTGGAATGCTGTTCTTCGCGCTACATCTGGAATTGAATCGGACGTTTGGCTATCTGATGCCGTCGTTAAAACTCCCCGTGTTGACGCTGCTGTGGCTGGCGATGTGCTGGCTGCTGGTCGTCGAATTCACGAAGACAGCCAGTCGCGTGGCGCTCGGATTCTTAATCCTGTTTGTCGGCGGCATGTTGTTCAAACTAATCGCGTTCGACTTGCCGTCTTGGTCGCTGCACCACGATCTGCTTTACGTTCGAGACTACTACAGTTTCGGAGACGCCGGTCTGCGGCTGTTGGACTTCGGTGCGGTCGTGGCCTTCTTCGCGTTTGCCAGCCGAATGCTGCTGGGACAGACATCGGCTCGGCAGATGGGCGTGATCATGGGCAGCCTCGGCTTGGGGTCGCTGTTCGTCTTTCTGACGCTAGAAGTCAAAACGTTTCTGCATTCGTTTATGCCCGGTTTGCAATCGGGGGGCGTGACGATTTTGTGGTCGCTGTTCGCACTGGGGCTGCTCGTGCCGGGGATCAAGAAGAACATCCGCTCGCTGCGGTATGTCGGCTTGGTGCTGTTCACAATCGTGGCGGGCAAAGTGTTTTTCGTGGACCTGGACGATCTCGATCAGATGTATCGGATCGTCGCGTTCATTCTGCTGGGCATCCTGGTGCTGAGCGGATCGTTCTTGTACCTGCGATCTCGGCAGACGTTTGAAACGCCGAGCGATGAAGAGAAAAAAGATGTTTGATGGGACCAATGGGACTGATGGGACTGATGGGACGAATGGGACTGATGATTTTCATTCGTCCCATCAGTCCCATATGTCCCATCAATTGGAGGAATCATGAATCAACTGAAACGTTTGGCCGTTGTAGTGGTCGTGTTGTTCCCGACTGCGTTGCGTGCCGAACAACCGGCGGGCTTCCGTTTCTCAAAGGCGATGCAAATTCCCGCGCGGTCGCAGGAAGAATTGGTGGTTGTGCCGTTCGACAGCGACATGCATGAGGCGACTCAAGCCGACTTCGCCGATGTGCGAGTCATCGACGGGGACGGACGGGCGGTTCCGTATTTGTTGCGAGTCGCGACGGAAACGAAGCCGCACACGATCCGGCACACTTGGGGAGCCAAGACCGTGTCGGCCAAGCCACTGGAAAACAACGCGCTCGAAATTCGAGTCAAGCTAGACGAGAAGGACGAGACGCCAAACGGGCTTCGACTGGTCACGCCGTTGAAGAACTTTGAGCATCGCGTGCGAGTCTTCGCGGCAGCCGATGCGGGCAACGAAAAACCGCTCGTGGCGGATGCGCTCGTGTTTGATTACTCACAGTTCATGGACGTGAATCATTCCGACGTTCGCTTGCCAGTGACGAAGGCTCGCGAGTTTCGCATCGTGATAGACGATGTTACGGCAGAGCAGGAGTCGCAGTTGCTCGAACTGACGAAGCGGTTGCAATCCGGGAAGGAATCCGAGCGGACGGAGAAAACGACGATCGCGCGCCGGCCATTTCGCATCGACCGGATTGACTGGTGGCGCGAAGAGACAAAGCAAGCGGTACAACGAAATCGCCAAACGGAATACGCCGTCAAGCTGGGTGAGGTTCGCGAAGATCGAGAGAAACAGCAGACGATCATCGAAGTCCACTCGCGACGCGATCCGCTTTCGGGCCTGCGATTGAAGACGTCGAGCCGCAACTTCAGCCGAGCGGCCAAAGTCGAAGTTCAGGAAACTCACGGCGTGCGCACCGAATCGCTCACGATTGGCAGCGGCACGTTGTCGCAATTGGAATTTCGCGATCTGAAACAAGAACAGTTGGTGATCTCGTTCGGCGAACAGCGCCGCGAGCAGTATCGGATCGTGATCGACAACCGGGACAATCCGCAGCTAACAATCGACGACGTCGAGGGAGTCGGTCCGCTGCACGAAGTCGTCTTTCTGGCCTCAGCGACGGGAACATATCGGCTCGACTTCGGAGCGACACAGTCCAACATCAGCCCGGCGGACGGAGTCGGAAAGGTCAAGCAACCGCAGTACGACACAACGGCCATCAGCGCAGCGCTCGGCAAGGGTTTTGCCCCAATCACCGCGACGCTCGGTTCGTCATCGGCATCACCGACCGCTGATCAGAAGCCTGGACTGACGATCGCTCGGATCGTGAACAATCCTCTGTTTCTCGGCAGCGGCGCTGTGGTGCTCGTCGCGCTGCTGGCTTGGGGCTTGTTTCACGCCGGCCGTCGCATCGAACAAATGCCCAAAGACGAACAGCCATGAGATCTGGACGAGAAGATGATGCCCTTATGAGCGATGCTCGCGCAGTTGCTGGAGGACGGGATGTCGGCAGCTGGACGAAATTGGGACGGCCGGTGGAGGAGTTGTTCCTATCGGTGCGCCGACACCATCTTGGTCACCAAGCGGAAAAACAGTTTGAGCAGTTTGACCGATGAGAATGTCCCATTCACGCTTTCGAACTCGGACCTGCCCAATTCGAGGCTGCAAACCGGTCGGTTCAAGGACGAGGCCGAAATCGATTTGCGTGCCAAGACACACATTCGGCGCGTTGACGAACCAACAGGCGCGCATCGAATCGGCCAGCGGGTAGCCGTGCATCTTGCTGGAGAAACTGTCGTAGCCGAAGTACCAGCCGGGGCACGCGGTGATCGCCAGATCGGGAGCAGCGTCCGCTTCCTGCGGCTGGATGTTCGTTGCCACTGCCTCGCGATTTATAGGTCTATTGACTGGAATCGGAGCGTGCGACATTGATGTTCCATCGAATCTCCGGCAAATCGTTGTTGTCAGCGCTGACACAGACGGCAGTAAAACGTCGATCGTTGAGCTTGCACGATGCGCACAATCTTCGAACCACACGTTGAGCACTCCTCGCCTTCGCGGTCGTAAACCTGATGCGCGTTTTGATAGCCGCCACTTTGATTGAGGGCGTTGCGGTACGTTCCATCGCTCAAGGTCGAGCCTTCGTGCCGAATGGCTTCGAGCAAAACGTTCCGAGTAGCCGTACCGAGCCGCTGCGTTTGGTCGCGAGTCAACTTGTTGGCCGGGCGAGTTGGTTTGATCCGAGCCATGTGCAGAATCTCGCTGGCGTACAAGTTGCCGATCCCGGCCACCAGCTTTTGATCCAGCATCGCGACTTTGATTGGCCGCGCGGTGCGCGAACAAATCGCCTTCCAGTCAGAGGCGGCCACGTCTAATGCGTCCTGGCCGAGTGAGTCGCGTCCCAATCGCTGGGCCAACTCGTCGGGATCGCACAAGCGGACCACGCCCAAACCGCGCCGATCCCAAAACCAAACGGATTCCGTTTTCCGGCCGACTGCTATCCGCCACTCCAGCCGCAAGTGCTCAGCATCCGGCGGGTCGGCGAGCAACATCAAGCCCGTCATCCGCGGCTCAATCACGAACGCCTCGCGGCTCGAAAGGTCGATTACTACTCGCTTGGCGACGCGCCGTACGGCAGTCACAACCGTCCCTTTCGCACGCCGTGACATCTCGGCAATGGGCGGTGACAACTTCAGCGGCCGGCATTTGCACGGACATTGTCGCAACTCGCGGATCGTGCATCCGACCAATGTGTCGCGAATGCCACGGACCATTGTTTCGACTTCGGGAAGTTCGGGCATGGCAGAGGTCAGCAGGATGAGGTAAGCAAGACGGTAGTTTGTTGGGGCCACAAGTTTCTGGCAACGATGCCGTTGACGTCGAGTCTCCGTTAGACTTTGACACACTAACCCGACGCGTGAGCGAGAGCGAACCCTCCGACAGTCGAACTAGTTGGCGTTTCGTGGAGCGTTCGCCCTCGCTCACGCGTCGGGTTAGTGTGCTGACCTCCGACCCCCGACCTCTGGTTTCCGATGAAAATCCTGCTCGCTAATCCTCGTGGCTTTTGTGCTGGCGTCAACATGGCCATCGAGTGTCTCGATGAAGTCATTCGCATGTTTGGCTCGGACGTATACGTGTATCACGAGATCGTTCACAACAAATACGTGGTGGAACGATTCACGAAGCAAGGGGTCAAGTTCGTCAATTCCGTGTCGGAGGTTCCCACGGGTTCGATGCTGCTCTATTCGGCTCACGGCATTTCTCCGGAAGTTCGTCAGCAGTCACGCGATCGCAAACTGCGAACGATCGACGCCACCTGTCCGCTCGTCACGAAAGTGCATCTGGAGGCGATCCGTTTCGCGGACGACGGCTATCACATCGTTCTGATTGGCCACGAAGGTCACGACGAAGTGATCGGCACGATGGGCGAGGCGCCCCACAGCATCACGCTGGTAGATTCGCCAAACGACGTCGATCGCTTGCCGTTCCCCCCCCACGCCAAAGTCGCGTACTTGACGCAAACGACGTTGAGTGTCTTTGAAGCGAATCAGGTCATCGAGCGGCTGAAACAGCGGTACCCGCAGATCGTCAGTCCGCTGAAAGAAGACATCTGTTACGCCACGACGAATCGGCAAGAAGCGATCGCCACGCTGGCCAAAACGGCGGACGTCGTAATTGTGCTCGGCAGCCAGAACAGCTCGAACAGTCAGCGGTTGCGCGAGATCGGCGAGGAACTCTGTTCGCGAGCGTATTTGATTGACGGAGTTCACGAACTGCCGCTTCACGAGTTTCGTGGCGACGAAACCGTTGTGATTACGGCGGGTGCGAGTGCTCCCGAATGTGTGGTCGAGGAGTGTGTCGACGCACTCGTGCAGCGGTTTGGAGCTGCGGTTGAGAACGCCGTCATCCGCGAAGAACACGTTCATTTCCCACTGCCGAAAGAACTCCGCACCCTGCGAAAACAACCGTCCTGACGTAGTTGAGTCGGTGCCGCGACTCACATTGCGAGCGTCGTTGGACTCCCGAAGAGGCGTGTCGTTGTGGAATCCAAATCGCACTGGGAATCTCAGTTGCGGAGCAATTGAGCTACGTAGTGCGGCCGGCTTTCTCGCGCGAATTCTTGAAATCGCTCCAATCGCTCCTACCGGCACGTCGACTGCGGTGAGTTTGTCGCTTTTTCTCACCAAATCCACGTTGCCGATCCGCCACTCTGGAAAACTTGAGCTAGGTTTTCGGAGACGAGAACCCGTGATCAGTTCGGAGTGCGCAATCTGTGCCTTCGCGCCGACCACATTATGGAGGAGACATCATGGCAGCGGCACCAACTCAAGCAGGACAACGCGGAAGTCGGGGAGCCGAATCCGGCGTGCTGGATTTTGAAGAACTCAAGCGTTGCATCCACGGCAAGCTTGTGGAAAAGTTGGACTTGTCGCGGTTGGGCGATCTGCAAGGGGACACCTTGCGGCGCGAGATTCGGCTGGTCGTTGAACATCTGTGCGATACGGAAAACCCGCTGCTCAATCGAGCCGAACGGGAACGGTTGATCGAAGAAGTCCTCGACGAAACGTTTGGGTTCGGTCCGCTGGAAATCCTGCTGAAGGAGCCAGGGATCGCGGACATCATGATCAACGGGCCGAAGAATGTGTTCGTGGAAAAGGACGGACGGATTCAGCGGCACAAGGTGACGTTTCGCGACAACGCGCACTTGCTGCAGATCATCGACCGGATCGTGTCGAAGGTGGGCCGGCGAGTCGACGAAACGTCGCCGATGGTCGATGCCCGCTTGCCGGACGGCTCGCGATTGAATGCGATCATTCCGCCGCTGGCCATCGACGGCCCGTCGCTGACAATTCGCCGCTTTGGATCGAAGCCGCTGACGCTGGAAGACCTGCTGCGATTCGGCGCATTCACGCCGGAAATGGTGATGCTCTTGGAAGGGGCGATCAAAGCAAGATTGAACGTGATTATCAGCGGTGGTACTGGATCGGGAAAAACCACGCTGCTCAATACGATGTCGAGTTTTATCGGGTCCGATCAGCGCGTGATCACGATCGAAGACTGCGCCGAATTGCAACTTCAGCAGGATCATGTGCTGCGTCTGGAAACTCGCCCGGCCAACATCGAAGGCAAAGGGAGTGTCACCGCGACGGATCTCGTCAAGAACGCACTGCGTATGCGGCCGGATCGAGTCATTATCGGGGAATGCCGCGGGGCCGAATCGCTCGACATGTTGCAAGCCATGAACACCGGTCACGAAGGTTCGATGACCACGATCCACGCGAACACACCCCGCGACGCCGTCAGCCGATTGGAAACGATGATCGCGATGGGAGGCATCGACCTGCCGATCCGAGCCTTGCGGTACCAGTTTGCGTCCGCCGTGAACCTGATTATTCAAGTCAACCGCTTGCAGGGAGGACCGCGGCGCATCACTTCGATGACCGAAGTGTGTGGAATGGAGCAAGACGCAATCGTCATGCAAGAAATCTTCAAATTTGTGCAGGATGGAATCAACGAGGACGGCAAAGCCTTCGGTCACTTCGAAGCCACGGGAGTTCGTCCAACCTTTATGACCAAATTGGAGGCGGCCGGAATCCGTTTGCCATCGAATTTATTCGCCGCACGCCGTTTGGGAGGCCGTTAAGAACTTGTAATCAGCCGGAACGCGCTAGCGTCTGGGTTGTGGTCTCCCACTGATCCGGACGCTAGCGCGTTCCGGCTGTTCAACACGAAAGCTCAGGAGTCACAGTCATGTCGGTAGGAATTATTTCAATCGCGGCCTTCCTGTTCGTCACCGCGTTGGTTGGTGGGATTGCGATGTTGACGCGCGACTTCGGCAAGACCTCGCAAGAGGAACGCCTGGAACTTCTCACTGGAAAACGCCGGGAAGAGGCCGATGGCGAAAATTTGATGAAGGGAGATTTGCTGAAAGACACCGCCGACGGTGCTTCGAGTATGTTCGGTAAGATCAGTCGTGGCTTCACCGGGCTGTCGATGTACTTGGAACAAGCCAACTGCCCGCTACGTCCCGACCAATTCCTGATTTTGGTTTTGGGCTGCATGGGAGCGGGTGTCCTGGTGGGATTCGTGATGCGTTTTCCGGCACCGTTGTATCCCGTGTTTGGCTTGATTGTGGGAAGTTTCCCGTGGATTTGGGTGTGGTGGACTCGCGGCTGTCGCTTCAAAGCGTTCGCCCGACAACTCCCCGACTCGATGGGAATGATTGCACGAGCGCTGCGATCGGGGCACAGCCTCGCCTCCGCGATGAACGTGATCGTTGAAGAAATGCCGCAGCCAATCGCCTTGGAATTTTCGATGGCCTATGAGGAACAGAATTTGGGTATCCCGATCGACAAGGCGCTCAAGAGTATGCTCAAACGCATGCCGAACCTGGACCTAAAATTCTTCGTCACCGCTGTGGCGATTCAAAAGCAATCGGGCGGCGACCTCGCCGAAATCCTCGACAAGATCGCACACATCATTCGCGAACGATTCAAGATTCTGGGCTTGGTGGCTGCCCTGACGGCGGAAGGCCGGTTGAGCGGCATCGTCCTGATGGCCCTGCCGCTGGGACTGTTCGCTGCTGTGTATACCTTGAACCAGGAATATGTCTCGTTGCTGTTCACTGACCCGTTAGGCCGAAAGATGGTCATGGGAGCCGTGTTCATGCAAATCATCGGAGCGTTTGTCATTAAGAAGATTATTGATATCAAGGTCTAAAACATCATGAACATCATGCAAATTTTGCCGTGGGCCATGTTTGGTTTTTTCACCTGCGTGGTAATGGGCCTGCTGTCGCTGATGAACAAGCGTAAGTCGCGAGCGGACGAGCGGCTGGAGGAGCTGCGCGACCCGACGTTGCGAGAGAAAGATAAACGTTCTCGCGAGGCGACCGGGATGGCGGCGGCCTTAGAGAAGGCGGCCCCAACACTGTCGCAAGCGTTGGCCCCCAAAAGCGAGATTGAAAAGAATGAACTCAAGCTGCGTTTGGCAAACGCCGGTTTCAATAAACCGAATGCCGCCTCAATCTTCCTGGCGATCAAGTTGATTGGTTTGGGATTCGGCTGCATGTCCGGCGCAGGAGCGGGCTACGCAATGTATGGCCTGACAACCAACGGATGGATGAGCATCGCGATTGGAGCCGGCCTGGGCTTCTACATCCCCGAGGTGGTGTTGTGGATAATCAAGAAGGGCCGCCAAGACAAAATCTTCATGCAGTTGCCGGATGCCCTCGATCTCTTGGTCGTGTGTGTCGAAGCCGGATTGGGCTTGGATCCAGGCATGCGCAAGGTCTCGGAGGAGTTAAAAGACGCGGCTCCGGAAATCTGCGAAGCGTTCGATCGTTGCAACATGCAATTGCAAATGGGCAAGGTTCGCCGAGAATGCTTGCGGGAAATGGGCCTGCGAACCGGCGTGGAAGATATGCGTTCGCTGGTGGCGACGCTGATCAATGCTGAACGCTTCGGTGCGTCGATCGGACCGGCGTTGCGCGTGCAATCGGACTGCATGCGAGTGAAACGCCGGCAAATGGCCGAAGAGAAAGCACAAAAGACGGCGGTGCAAATGCTCTTCCCACTGATCCTGTTCATCTTCCCCGGTATCTTCGTGGTGCTGGTCGGTCCGGCGGCCATCATGATGATCCACAACTTGCTGTGATGGCCCGATCGGGTCGTGTGTGATTACGATGCCGCTGTCTCCGGCTCATTTGATTCTGCGATCGATGAAACGCGAGGCGTGCGGAGATCGTGATGTTACAGGTTCTCGGCGGACCCAAACGGTTATGCAATGGCGTCACACGCCGTGAGTTGCTATCTGTCGGCGGCTTGAGCCTGTGCGGGGTCGGAGGTCCGGCGCTGATTCCGTCGCTCTTGAAGAGTGAGGTGTCGGCTGAGAAGTCTGCGGCCGAAAGCTTGCTGCCCGGATTCGGTCGGGCGAAGAATGTCATTCTGCTCTATTTATTTGGTGGGCCTAGCCAGCTCGAAACGCTGGACATGAAGCCGGAAGCGCCGGTCGAGATACGTGGAAACCTGAAGCCAATCGACTCGACGCTCCCCGGCCTCCATTTGTGCGAGCACTTGCCAAATATGGCGCGGGTGATGGATCGCGTCACCGTGGTTCGCTCGCTGACGCATCCGTGGAATTTTCACGGCATGCAGTACGCGCTAACAGGCTCGCCTGAAGGGAGCGTGCCACTCGAAGAGACGTTAGGACATCCGCAGCATCAGCCGTTCTTGGGTTCGGTCGTGAATCATTTCGATCAGCAGCGGCGCGGATCGAAGCCTCACGGAGCGATTCCCGACAACATCATGCTGCCTTTTTTACTCAGCAGTCGCCGCTCGGCCGCGCGATACACGCCGCCCTCCGCAATGTATCTCGGCAGCCGCTTCGATCCGATTTGGACGGAATTCCGTGGAGAAGCGACTCGCAGCGCGATGCGACGATCGTTTGGACCGCCTGCGGAGTTTCGCGATCCGTATCTGGGAGTGCAGAGCGACTGCCGATTCTTGATCGCCGCCGAAGCCGACCTGCCGCAAGACTTCTCGCTCGACAGGCTCAATCGTCGGCGCTCGTTGCTTGAACAGTTGGAATCGCTGAGACGGAATCTCGATCAGCAAGCAGGACGCTCGGTACTCGATCAAAAGCGCGAGCTGGCGTTCTCGCTGCTCGACTCGCGAGCGATTCGCGAAGCCTTCGATCTCGACAAAGAATCAGCCAAGCTGCGCGAAGAGTACGGGATGACGCTGTTCGGACAATCGACATTGCAAGCTCGGCGATTGGTCGAGGCGGGCTGTCGTTTCGTGACCGTCGTGTGGGACGAGTTCGGTCAGCTCAACGCCGGCTGGGACACGCACGTCGATCATTACAACCGCCTGACGGGCGAACTCTTGCCAGGTCTCGACCTCGCGTTCAGCGCGTTGATTCGCGATCTGGAAGCTCGCGGCCTGCTCGATGACACGCTGGTCTTGGTGATGAACGAGATGGGCCGCACGCCTCGTTTTGAAGGGGAAGGCCGCGGCCACTGGGGCCGAGCCTACACGAACTTCTTTGCCGGCGCGGGCCTGAAGCGCGGCCACATCATCGGCCGCACCGATACGATCGGAGCCACAGTTGCCGACCGGCCGCTCACCGCAAAAGACGTTCTCGCCACGATCTATCATCTCATCGGCATCAACCCAAACTCGACGCTGACCGACCGCCTCAACCGTCCGGTCCCGCTTTGCCACGACGGCAAAGTCATTCCTGAAATGCTTGCGTAGTTTGCCAGGACGTGGATGGTAAATTGCAATCACCTGTGTTACACGTGGAATGTTAGAGGTAGCCGGAGTCGTGAGACTTCGGTTGTTCGATGTCCGCAACAGGAACCGAACTCTCAAGTTCGGCTAACTGCTTTCCGGCTGTCAGTTGAATCCGTCTTGGATTGGAAAAAAACATGAGTAAATCGTTGAGTGCTTGGGTTACGGAGTTGGAAACGCGGATGCACGATGTCGCGGGCCTCTGGTGTCGGACGCTGGCACGAACGATCGCCTGCCGGCCGACTCGCCGGCGGAATGCTCCGCGGTCGTACGGATTGGAACAACTGGAAGCTCGGCAACTGCTCACCGCCAATTTGGGATTGGCTCACGCGCCGATCTACGACACTCCCGCGCTGCAACTCAGCACGTCCGAGGTCATCAAGACGCTCTCGGCCGGCGAACAGAATGCCGGTGGCAAGGGAACCGCGAGCGCTCCGGCACTCAAGAACTATGTCTACTCGGTCGTGGGCAATGCCGGCGACGCCACCTATGTCGATGGTACAACAGTGAAAATAGTGAATCCGACGTCGAGTGGATTGGCGCTGGTCGGAGGTGGCACCGATGTCGACGAAGCCTTCCGCTGGATGGGAGCCAAGGCCAACGGCGGAGACTTCGTTGTTCTGCGAGCCACCGGGACCGGCGCTTATAACTCCTACATCGACGCGTTGGTTCCAGCGCTCGACTCCGTGGCCACGCTCGTGATCTCGACGGTTGCTGGAGCATATGACTCGTTCGTGGTGCAGAAGATTCAAGAAGCCGAAGCGATCTTCATCGCGGGAGGCGATCAGGCGGACTACATCAACCTTTGGAGGAACACGCCGCTCGAAGCCGCGATTTACGATGCGTTGGCACGCCACGCCCCGATCGGTGGAACCAGCGCCGGACTGGCCGTGCTGAGCGAATTCGATTTCACCGCTCAGGGCGGCACGATCACTTCCGCCGAAGCTCTCGCCAATCCGTACGACTCGCGAGTGATCCTGGACAGTGGCTTCGTCAATGACGGAGACTTCGACACCGCCAAATCCGGCCAGCACAGTGTGCTGCAATACTTGGACAATCTGGTCACGGATAGTCACTTCCAGCAGCGCGACCGCATGGGCCGGCTGATCACCTTCATGGCTCGCATTGATCAAGACCCGGCATCCGATCCGTTTCCGCGAGGGATCGGGATCAACGAGCAAACGGCGTTGCTGGTCGACGAAGATGGCACCGCTCGGGTCGTCGGCAATCCCATTATTGTCAGCAGGAAGCTTTCCGCCGCAGACCAGCAACGAGCCGTCTACCTGCTCTCCGCGACCGCCACCTCAATCATGAGTGTGAACGCCAGCGGGTTGACCTACAAAGATATTCTCGTGGCGAAAGCCGATGTGGGAGACACGTTCAATCTCGACACTTGGTTCGCCGGTAGCGGCGTTTCGACGTATCACATTTCGGCTGAGAACGGCGTACTCTCTTCCGATCAGTTCGTTGACAAGAAGCTGATTTATTGACTGCGAGAGGAAACGCCGGGGTCGGGTGTGATTCATATGCAACGAATGGCGATTTGATACGTGATCAGGGCCGCGACGTAGGCCAGCGTGGTCATGTAGCCGAATGTCACGAGCGGCCAGCGCCAGGAGTTGGTTTCGCGTTTGATCGTCATCAGCGTGGCACCACATTGGGCGCACAGCGAGAAGAACACCATGATCGACAGTGCCACTGGCACGCCGTAAATCGGACGGCCGTCGGGCCACTTCGCCGAGCGGATTGCTTGCCACAAACGGTCGTCCCCTTCGGTCGCGTCTTGGCCCAAGCCGTAGATCACGCCGAGATTCGTGATCAATAACTCGCGAGCCGGAAAGGCCAGCAACGTGCTGACTCCAATCTTCCAGTCCCAGCCCAGCGGCTTGACGACCGGCTCAATGAGATGTCCCAGCCGGCCGAGAAAACTCTGCTCGGCCAGTTTCGCCCGCAAGTGATTGACATCATCGCGAGCGGTGGCGAGCTTAATCGGGTCGGACTGAATCGACTCCAGCGACTCGATCTCGTGTTGCTTGGCGAACTCGGCCGAATGATCGCCTGGGAAAAAACTTAAAGCCCAAACGATGATCGCTACAGCGAAAATCAGTGAGCCGGCGCGAGTCACAAACGCCGACATCCGATCCCAAACGCGGCTGAGCACTATCCACGCAGAAGGCCATTTGTACGCGGGCAACTCCATGACGAACGGCGGTGTTTCACCGTGAAAGATCGTCTTTCGCAACAGCCACGCCACCGGCACTGCCACGATGATTCCCAACGCGTACATCGCGAATAGTACGAAACCTTGCATCCCGATCGGCAGGCCCAGCAATCGCTTGTCCGGGATAAACAATGCGATGAACAACGAGTAGACCGGCAGCCGCGCGGAGCAACTCATCAGCGGTGCGATCAGAATCGTGGCCAGCCGCGCGCGGCGATCTTCGATGACGCGAGTCGCCATGATGCCGGGGATCGCGCAGGCGTGCGACGTCATCAACGGCACGAACGACTTGCCGTTCAAACCGATCTTCGACATCACCTTGTCCATCAAAAACGCGGCTCGCGCCAGATACCCGCAGTCCTCCAGCAATGCGATGAACAGAAACAGCAACCCGATCTGCGGCAAGAACACGAGTACCCCGCCGACGCCGGCAACGACTCCGTCCGTGAGCAAACTTCGCAGTGCCCCGGGCGGAACGACATCGGCCACTCGCGCGGCGACCCAGCTTTGCCCCGCGCCGCAAGCGTTCATCAACGGTTCGGCCCAAGTGAAGATCGCCTGAAAGACGACAAACATCATCACGGCAAACACGAACAATCCGGTAAACCGGTGAGTCAACACGCGATCGACTCGGTCGCTGAGCGTTTGCGGTCTCGCGGCCGGAGCAGTCAGCACGTCGGCGAGCACTTGTTTCGCCCAGGCGTATCGCGACTTCGCCTCAACCGCCGGGATGCGGCAACCGCTCGACTTCAATCGCTCGCGAGCGTCGTGCAATGCCGTTCGCCACACTGCGGCCGAAGTCACTTCAGAAATCCATTCGGTTTCGAGATACCCGCCGACGTCGAGCAATGCTCGTTCGACCACGATGCTCGGCGAGTCCGATCGTCCCAGCTCCGAGAGTCGTGCCGCCAGTGAATGACATTCGGAGTAAAACGATTCGGGAAACGGCCGAGGTCGCGGCCCCGGCCCGTTCGGTACGGCGGCGGCAATCGCGGTTTTGACGGCGTCGATTCCTTCGCGGCGGTGCGCCGAAGTCGTCACCACCTGAACGCCGAGCTTTTCCTCCAGCCTAGGCACATCAATCTTTACGCCTCGCGATTCGGCAACGTCGATCATGTTCAGAACGAGCACTGTCGGCATTCCGAGGTCGAGCACTTGGCAGGCGAGGTACAGATTCCGCTCCAGGTTCGACGCATCGAGAATGCAGACGACCGCATCGACCTTGCCGATATCCGCCTGCCGGCCGAGCAATACGTTGACCGACACCATTTCATCCAGCGATCGCGGCGACAGACTGTACGTGCCAGGCAGGTCGACGAGGTTGATTGGCTCCGTCGTCCCGCGAAGCTGCCCGATTTTTTTCTCAACGGTCACACCGGGGTAATTGCCGACGCGCGCCTGCAAGCCCGTCAGAGCATTAAACAACGTGCTCTTGCCAGTGTTCGGGTTTCCGATGATCGCAACGATGAGCGGCATGAATTTCAGGCGAGGTCAATTGTGGCGAAGGGCGCAGAGATCGGATGGTATGGACAACTCTTGGCAAAATCATTGCCGAGCGACATGCTGCCGACCTGCAACTGCAACGGAGTGAGTTTCATGAAATCGACGATTCTGGAGGATGTCGCCGCGACCTATGGTGTGGAACACTGGGGGGCGGGCTTTTTTGCGATCAATCGAGACGGCCACTTGGTCGTGCGGCCGGAGAAAGACGGCTCGCGCGAGGCGGATGTTTTTGAGATCGTGCAAGAATTAGTCGACAAGAACAAAATCACGACGCCGCTGTTGCTCCGGTTCCCACAGATTCTGAGCACTCAATTACGGCGGCTGTGCTTGGCTTACGAAGCGGCCGCGCGCGAGTACTCTTATTCGGGCGGGCACTTTCCGGTCTTTCCGATGAAGGTCAACCCACGTCGCGAAGTGGTCGAGGAATTCCTGCGCGAAGGAGTCAAGCAAAGCATTGGCCTCGAATGTGGCTCGAAGGCCGAGTTATATGCGGCGCTGTCGCTGGAACAGCCGCCGGAATCGCTGTTGGTTTGCAACGGCTTCAAGGACGAGGCGTTTGTACGACTGGCGTCGCTCGGCGTGCAAGCGGGCAAGCATGTTGTGCTCGTCATAGAAAAGCTGAATGAGCTGCGCATGGTGCTGCGGTTGGCGAAGGAAACCGGTGTCATGCCGCTGGTCGGACTGCGAGCCAAGCTGTACTCGAAAGGCTCCGGAAAATGGGCGGCCTCGGGGGGCGAGGCGGCGAAGTTCGGACTGACGACTTCGGAAATCCTGGAGTGCATCCGGCTGCTGCAAGTGGACGGACGGATCGCCGCATTGAAGCTGCTGCACTTTCACATCGGCTCGCAGATCACCGACATCAAGCGAGTCAAGAACGCGATGAAAGAAGCGGCTCGCGTGTACGCGAAAATTCGGCGGATGAAGTGCGAGGTCGATTTCCTCGACATCGGCGGCGGTTTGGGAGTCGATTACGACGGTTCAAAGACGACGTTTGAAGGTTCCATCAATTACACGGTGGAAGAGTTCGCGAACAACGTTGTCTGGACAATCAAAAACGTGTGCGACGAAGAGCAAGTGCCGCACCCGCACTTGGTCACGGAAAGCGGTCGCGTGATGACGGCATATCACACGGTTTTCGTGACGTCGATTCGCGACGAGATCGAAACGTTTGCCGAAGACATCCCGTCCGTCGCGGTCGATGACGACGATCCGCAAGTGATTTACGAACTCAAGTCGCTGCACGACACGATCAACAGCAAGAACTATCGCGAAGGTTATCACGACGCACTCGACGACAAAGACGATCTGCACACGCAATTCAACCTGGGATTGATCAGCCTGGAAGATCGAGCGAAAGGGGAAGTGCTGTTCTGGGAAATCTGCTCGAAAGCCTTACGGTTCGCTCAAGAAGCGGACCTCCGCGATCCCGAGTTCGACAACCTGAAGCGGATCTTGGCGTCAAAGTATCTGTGCAACTTTTCGTTGTTCCGGTCGGCTCCCGATTCGTGGGCGATCGGGCAACTGTTTCCGATCATGCCGATTCATCGGCTGAACGAAGTGCCGCGCGACATCGCCACGCTGGTCGATGTGACCTGCGACAGCGACGGCTGCATCAAGAAGTTTGTCGATCTGAAAGATGTCAAACAGGTTCTGGAACTGCACAACTTCAACGACAAGAAGCATGATCCGCCGCCGCCGTATTACTTGGCGATCTTTCTGGTCGGCGCATACCAAGAAGTCATGGGGAGCTATCACAACCTCTTTGGCCAACCGAGCGAAGCGCAAGTGGTCGTCGATCCGGCCGGCCAGCATCACGTCACGAAAATCATCCCCGGCAGCCGCATCGCCGACATGCTGGCGTTTGCCAAGTTCGACAAACAGCAATGTGCTGAAAACTTCAAACGCCAACTCGCTGCACAAATCGTGGCCGGTCGTTTGGCGCAACCCCAAGCCGATGCTGCGCTGCAACAATACGAAGCCGACGTCAGCCGCAGCACCTATCTGGAGTAACGCGAAGCGCTCTTCCGCAATGAGATCGCGGCTTCGCAACGAACGCCGCGCGAGCAGCGCGGGCAGAGATTCTCCTTGGCGGTGACCGACGGCCGTTGTGTCGTGCGTCGCAATTCGCGAGCGCGATTGATCGCCTGCCACAATTCCTCGCGAGCGGCGTCATCGCCTCGTGGTCCGTCTGCTTCTTGAAGCCATAGGTCACGCCGACCAGTCGACGCACAAGATTTCGGCCTGTTCCCAAACCAGCTTTGTGGCATCGTCTTGCAGATCGAGTGGGTAGCCGTGTTTCTTAAGGATGCGGCGGGCGATGACTCGAATCATGGCGTAGGCGGATTCGCAGACGGTCCAGCCGATCGTGGCATTCTTGCGGACGCTGGTGACGAGTTCGGCGGCGATGACTTTGAGTTTGTCGTTGCCCATTGCTTTGACGGCGCTCTCGTTTTGGGCCGGCGTGTCGTAGAAGCAAATCTCGTCTTCGTTCAGGCCGAGGCCTTTGAGGTGCTGTCGATTTCACGGACAGTCCAACTCCTTAATCTGGCGGAGTTCGAACTGGTGAGGTGAGAGGTAGCCGAGGGCGGAGTGTTTTCGTTCGAGGTTGTAGTAGGCGATGTAATCGCGGATCTCTCGACGTGCC
>JANMIF010000551.1:0-3260 GCA_031375695.1 Planctomyces sp. | reverse complement strand
CGCCTTGATTGGGTTTTCCAGCGGCTGAATGATCGGCTGGCCTGGAAGTAGTCCCAGGAGCGGGTGCGTGCGGCGGCATGTACACGGCCAACACGATGGCCTCGGCGATTGAAGCGATGGGGATGTCGCTGCCGTACAGCTCGTCGATCCCAGCCGAAGACCCGCTGAAGTACGACGAATGCCTGCGAGCCGGTGCGGCGATTCGCCTGCTGCTCGAAAAGGACATCAAGCCGCGAGACATCATCACGCGGAAGTCCATCGAGAACGCGATGGTCGTCATCATGGCGACCGGCGGCTCGACGAACGCCGTGCTGCACTTCATCGCGATCGCGCGAGCGGCCGGACTCGAACTGACGATCGACGATTTCCAGAAGACCTCTGACCGCATCCCGTTCATCGCGGACCTCAAGCCGAGCGGCAAGTGGGTCATGGCCGACCTGCAAGCGATCGGCGGCACCCCCGCGCTGATGAAGTACTTGTTGGAGAAGGGGCTGCTCGACGGAAGCTGCCTGACCTGCACCGGTAAGACGGTCGCCGAAAACCTCGCACCGCTTCCGGGACTACTTCCAGGCCAGCCGATCATTCAGCCGCTGGAAAACCCAATCAAGGCGAGCGGTCACATTCAAATCCTGCGCGGCAACCTCGCTCCCGAAGGAGCCGTTGCCAAGATCACCGGCAAAGAAGGGATGGTTTTCACCGGCACCGCCAACGTCTTCGACGGCGAAGTCGCGATGCTGCACGCGCTCGAAGAGGGCAAGATCAAGAAGGGTGACGTCATCATCATCCGTTACGAAGGCCCAAAGGGCGGACCTGGAATGCCGGAGATGCTGACACCCACCTCGGCAATCATGGGAGCCGGTCTCGGCCAAGACGTGGCGCTGATGACCGATGGCCGCTTTAGCGGCGGTTCACACGGCTTCATCGTCGGCCACATCACGCCGGAGGCTCAAGAAGGTGGTCCCATCGCGCTCGTTCAAACCGGCGACAAGATCACCATCGACGCCAACAAACGAGCCATCGACATGGACGTCTCCGCCGATGAACTCGCTCGCCGCAAGGCAACCTGGAAAGCCCCGCCGCTCAAGCACACACGCGGCACGCTCTACAAATACATCAAGAACGTAAAAAACGCTTCGGAAGGCTGCGTCACCGATGAGTAGACGGTCGTCGCCTTCGACTCAGAGGACTGTGCCATGATTGTGAGATCAGCAGCTTCCTGTGCAAAGACGGTGAGTTCATTCCAATTCCCGTAATGCACGGCTAAGTCAGCCCGCGACTCTATTGCCGCTTCGAAATGAGCGGCGGGTAATTGCACATTTTCCGTCCCGACGGCTCCGTTGTTTCTGTCCGAAGTGGAGATGGACGATCAAATCGAAGCCGAACGTGAAAGAGCGAATCGATTGGCGGAACGGCTCGGGCAATTGGGAGTCGTCGATGTGGATGCGTAGCAAAATGGATTTTACACGTGCGCTGCGGAGCCGTACTTCAAGGTGATTCATCCCTCCGAAAAGTACCAAAGTCCGTCGATCAATTTTCGTCCTCTGTAATCGGCACCCGTCGCGAACGCATCCACGCCGTAGTGGTCGAAGCCGCCATGCAATTCGACATGAACATGGTCTCTCTCGATCATGATGTAACTGACGCCCAAACGGCGAATGATTTCCGGGATTCTTGGATCGCCGCCGGGATCACGGATCTCGACCTCGGGATGGTTTCGCATGAGTTCACGGCAAGCCTTCAAGAACGCGGGATGATCGGTGTGATTCAAAAGGCGGTCGCGTTCCTGACGTGAATTCCAGACGTCCCAAACGATGAGAATTGGAAATTGCGCGACAAAGGCGATGACCAGAGCCAGAAACACCTTCGACCAAAGCGGCTTCTTCTTTTTGTCTGGCTGCATTCTGTCATTGGACATGATTACGATCCTCGGTCATGCAAACGAAACATCTCACCCGACGTGGTTTTCTCTCCGCTTCGCTGGCCGCGACATCATCGCTCGCACTGCCGTTGCTCGCCACCGAGCGAACGCCGCGCAAGATTAAATACATCGACATCCACACGCATCTCGGAGCGTTCTACTTCGGGCAGGAGCTGACTGCCGAGTTGCTGGTGCGGTTCATGGATCAGCATGATGTTGAGAAGGCGTGCGTGCTGCCGTTGATTTCGCCGGAGTCGGCTCCGATCACGCAGCCGGTGACGACGGCGATTGCGGCGTATCGGCTATTCCCGGAGCGGATCATTCCGTTCGCGTCGCTCGACCCGCGCGCGGTCACCGAGCCGGGCAAGCGGACCGGTCACGTCGGCGGCGTGAAGGGGATGATCGACATCCTCAAGCGGTATCAAGACGCCGGCTGCCGCGGGCTGGGCGAGCACAAGACCGGGCTGTGGTTCGACGCTCCGCAGCAGATGGCGTTGTACGAAGCGTGCGACGCGGTCGGCCTGCCGATCCTGTTTCATCTCGACGACATTCGCAACCCGGACACGCCGGGCCTGCCGCGTGTGGAAAACGTGCTCAAGGCATTTCCGAAGCTGCCGCTGATCGGCCACGCGGCCGGCTTCTGGGCGTCGATCTCCGGCGACGCGACGTTCGAGGACTTCGGCCGCTATCCCGAAGTTCCCAAGAAAATCGCCCCCGGTGGAGCACTCGACCGGCTGCTGAAAAAATATCCGAACCTGTACGGCGACCTCTCCGAACCGGGTGGCGAAAAAGCGATCGCTCGCGACCCGGACTTCGGCCGCGAGTTCCTGATCCGCAACGCCGACCAACTGCTGTTTGGCACCGACATCCTGATGCCCGAACAAAAAATCCCACAGTTCGAACTGCTTGATTCGCTGAAGCTCCCCGAAGAGGTGCAGTACAAAATCTTCCGAGGCAACGCGATCAAGCTGCTGAAGCTGGATGGCAAGTGATCCGTTCTAAAAAAGGCGACAACTGCGAGTGATCTTGTTGACCCTTGCGGAGTGCTGCGATACATCAACGATCGCCAGAACCGAACCTGATCGACGGCCAAGGTGTGTGAAACGAGAAAGGTTTTACGATGGGTTTCCTGATTGGCTTTCCGCTGTTCATTGTGGCTCCGTGCGTAATTGCCGGATGGCTGGGCACGCGAGTTCGCTCGCCTCTCATCGCGTTCGTGTTGACGTGGATCGCGACTCCGTTTGTGAGCTTTGTCATCACCATTGTCTTCACGCCGGTCCTGCGAGCACTGACTCCTCCCAACAACGATGGGACCGGAGCGATCATGATTCCGTTTTTCGGA
>JANMIF010000540.1:0-1899 GCA_031375695.1 Planctomyces sp. | reverse complement strand
GTTGAGAATCAAATACAAATCAAACACGAATCCCCAAAGAATAATGACCTCCGATCACTGACACTTGGCTGACCTTGGATTACTGACAGTCCCGCGTTCGCCACGCCGGGACTGACCTCCGATTACTGACACTTGGCCCGTAAGCCGAAGCGTGTTCGTGATTGGCCTGTGCCAGCGATTCCCAGGCTTCGGGACAAATACCGGAATAATTGTCACTGGCAAAGTGACGTCGGGGGTTTGTTGAAACGCTCATGCGGTGTGACTTTCAGGATGAATCGGAATGTGGCCCGGCACACTAACCCGAAACGTCAGCGACGGCGAGCATTCGCCGAGACGATGAATCGGAAGTGTCAGGAAGCGTTCGTCCTCGCTCTCGCTTCGGGTGTTTAGGCGAACGGCAAGACTTGTATTACCTCGTGGGATAAGCTTCCAGCATGTCGTTTGCTCCGCTGAATGACAGGCTGGAAGCCTATCTCACGGAACGTTTTCATCTTCCGTTCGCCTTTGGTGATGAGCATCACCAGTATCGGTTGTTTGTTGCCGAAGTGACCGACGTTGTTGTGTGACGGCAATCCGCGCTGCGCCGAGCGGCGGTTTGGCTGGGGGCGTGAGACCATTCGGAAGGGGGCAGCACGAGCGGCAGTCGGGGTTGCGGTGCGTCGAGAATTTCGCGGCTCGCGGACGGCCACGCTGGGTGGACGAAGTCCCGTAGCGAGCGGCCGACATCCGCGACATCGTCGAGCCGCAGACTCAGGCGGATCCCGAATTGAAGTCGACTCGGCGCTATACCAATCTGACCGCCACCGAAGTGTTGGAGGCTCTGCGGACTCAGAGAAACTACGCGGCGGACGACCTCCCGTGCGAACGGGCGATGCGGAACATTTTGAATCGGATGAATTCTCGGCTGAAGCGAATTCAGAAGGGGAAACCGCTGAAGAGGACCAAGGACACCGACGCCATCTTCGCCAACATACAAGCGGTCCACACGCAAGCGGTGGGCGATCCCACGACCGTGGAAATCTCGGTCGATACCAAGGCGAAGGTGAGTTTGGGGGAATACTCGCGTGGGGGGGAAGCCGGGCCGATTCGTCCGAACAGGTGCCGTCAGCCAGCGATCATGACCCTCCCGCACAGCACAAGCTGGTGCCGTTTGGCATACTGAGACTGGCCACCGCGGCCCTCACGCTGATCTTCGGGTTCCACGAGACCAGCGACTTCTGGGTGGACGCGCTGCAAGGCTGGTGAGCCAGCACAATGACGGAGCGCCCGTCGTCTCATGACGACGATGCAATCCGGATGTAGCGAGCCCTTTGGAAAGTTTTTCTAAATGCAATACGGGGATTCCCGATCGCCAACACCAATCCAGCAATTCTGAACGTCCAACCCAAGCCGCGCATTCATCAAAAATCTGCCCTCGGACTTCTTCACCCCATCTCGTGGCTATGTCAAAACCGGCCGCAACTTCCTCGCCTTCCTCCAATTGGCCGCAACAATGATTCTGCTGGCGTGAATGCCAACACGGCCTAGATCGCGAGCAGAAACAAACGTCGTCTTTCGCTCTGCAAAGAGCGACGCGTGTGATTTGCCAGCTCACCAATTGGCAACCTGGTAGTCCTTCAGGAATTGACCCCACACGTGCTCGCCGGTCAGGAAGCCGGTGAAAATCGGGTCGCAAATTCTGGCGGCTGCGTCGACCTGATCGAGCGGCGGACGAAAGCCGTGGACTTCGGCTTTGTGTTGAGCAATCGCGGCCGGATCCTCATCGGTAATCCAACCGGTATCGACGCTGTTCATGTGGATGCCGTCGCGAGCGTAATCCTGGGCGGACGTTCGCGTCAGCATGTTGAGGGCGGCTTTGGCCATGTTGGTGTGCGGGTGTTTGTCCGTCTTGAACGCTCG
>JANMIF010000518.1:0-10152 GCA_031375695.1 Planctomyces sp. | reverse complement strand
CGAAAGATCGCCACCAACAACGCGGCGGTCAGCAACGACACGGCAATCAAAGCGGGCCACGGAGACTCACCGCTCCAAGGCCACATGACCCCGTCCGCGATCCCATTCAGCAAGCGATTGAAAGCCTCCATCATTCGATGTACCCCAAACCTTGCAGCCGTTTCCGCACTTCATCTTCCGAATGAGCTTGTTCAATCTCGGCGGCGGCTTTTTCCAGAATGTGGGTGATGAATTCATCCACCGTGCTGTAGCCAGCCACTTGCGCGGCGGCTCGCAGCTTGTCGTACAACGCGCGATCGACTTTCACTTTCGGTTCAAACATGGCTCACTCGTAGGTTGGGACTCCGTCCCGACCGTTCTCGCCTTTGCACAAGGTCGGGGCAGAGACCCGACCTAAGAACGCAGCGGACGTCCGGTCATGGTGTCAGGAATTGGCGATTGAAACGCATCCAAAATTGTCGGGGCGAGATCCTCCAGTCGGGGAGTTCCCGGCGGAAGCGGACGACTACTGAGCAGGACTCCCGGAACGAACTGCGGATCGACGCAATGATCGCCGCTCCAAGGTTCCGTATTGTCGAGCACCTGCTGTCGAGGAAACCCGCCGAGGATGGTATCCCAAGAGGCTCGGTAATGGCGATGATAGCCGACGATCAAATCGGGAGCGTCCGCCACATGCGGGCCAGAGTACGCCTCCGACGATCTGAGCACGTTCGCAATCACCGGCTCGCCTGTGTCGGGATCACGAACTTCTTTCAATCGCTTGGCGAGTTCCCCCGCCAATTCATCGGCCTCCGACTTTTTCACGAATCCGTAAACTTCTCGCCCTGCCCGATTCAAAAACAATCCATTCAGCCCAACGCCAAACGCGCGACTCCGTTTCCAATCGACTCCTTGAAACGGAGCACCACCACCCCGAATTGGCGGGCCGCTGGTCCGCAGATACGCGTTGTCGAGCAGCCATGAATTGAGATTGAACTGCCGGCGGAACGACGTGAATCCGTGGTCGGACATCACCATCAACCACGTCTTGTCGTCGAGCCGATCCATTGCCTTGCCGATCGCGTGATCGACTTTCGAGTACAACGTCGCGAGGAAATCCCCTTGCGACTCCGCCAGCTTCGGCGAGTACAGCGGATGACCCGGGTCGATCGCTCGCCAGAACATGTGCGAACTCAAATCGAGCGTTGAAAAATAGAAGAACAAAAACCCGTCACGGAATCGAGCCAGTTCATGCTCAAAGAACCGCATCCGCTCGTCATGCACGAACATCGCTTGCTCGCGATATTCGCCGGCATCGAGCACCGCGTGAGTCAACGCGTGCGTGTCTTCGACCAAACCTTGCGTATAAAAATAACCCAACTCGCGCACCAGCCGCTTCGAGTAATCGGGCGGAGTCGATAACGGCAACGAAGGGTCCGCCGGATCAATGTTGATGGGTGAGACATACAGCCCGAACGGCTCATGCACGCTTTTCAAATACAGCCGGCAGATTCCCGACGCCTCGACCACGTACGGCAACAACGAAAACTTGACGACCACCCAGTCGCTCCACTCGCCGGCTTTCAGGATCAATGTCCGATCCTGCACGACGATCCGAGCCACGTCTTGTTCGGGATCGCGATACACCGTGAGCCGCACTTCGGCCGGCTCTTGATTCGCCGAGAATTCGTTGACCGGCCCGCGCAGACGACATTCAATCACATGCTCGCGCACTTCAACGTGTTCGATGCGACCGCCTGAAACGTCGCGTGTGCGAGCAGTCCGATTGTCGGTGAACCAAGTGAACGTCCCATAGCCACCTTGCAGATCGGGCGTCCCCATTCCGGACAGTGTCGTCGCTTCGCTCTCGGTCGGCGGAAAGTTGGCGGGCATTCGGAAGACAGTGCAATCGACTCCATGACGTTGCAACTCGTCCCACAGCGTCGCCCCGTGACGCCGATTGAGCATCTTGGCCGGTGCGGTCGGAATCAAAAACTTGCCGAACTTGATCGGGCTGCCCCCCGGTTGCAACCGGCTGGTTGAATTAAACAACTGCATTGTCTGCGGATCACGAGCAATGAAATCGAAGATCCCGTGACCGCCGGGGTTCGTGCCGGAAATGAAGTTCGACCAAGCGACCGGACTTTGCGGCGGATTGCTCGTCGCCAACGGATGGAACAAACCCAGTTGAATCAACCGCCGACAATTCGGCATCCGACCTTCCGCGAGGAAGCGTTGCAACAGCACGGGGTCCATGCCATCCACACCCAGCACGATCACCCGATCGACATCGCCGCGCTTCCCCGAACTCACCGTCCGTCCGCATCCCGCCGACAGTGTCAGCGCCCCCGATGCTCCCAGGAATTCGCGTCGTGAAATTTGCGGCCACCGACTCATGCTGAAACCTCATTTCGAGTCAGCGTCAGCGGCTTGCCGTCCAGATACCCCGGCAACGGCACCCCGAACAACTGCATGATCGTTGGCGCGAGGTCCATGATCGAAGGTTGCGATCCGTCCGGGAGTTTTCGATTAAGAAACAACACGCCGGGAACCAATTCTGGATCGACGCAGTGATCGCCACTCCAGAACCGGTCGTTGTCATGAAACAGTGCTCCGTCGATCTTGCCCACGGCATTTTCCCACGACGCGCGATACCCCTTCTCGTAACCGACCACGAGGTCCGGCCCGTTGGCAATGTACGGACCGTGATACTTCTTGTGGCAATCGTGAACCGCTCGAATCGCGCATCGGTCTCGTTCGACATCGTGCAGTCCGGTCAACTTGTCCGCAATCTCTTGCCGCAGTCTGGCCGACTCGGCCGCAGGAACGATCCCCTGCGACTCGCGTCCCGCTTGATTTATGTAAATCCCGCTCAGCCCAAACGCGTAGGCCCGCGTGCGCGACCAATCGACTCCCGCCAAATAATCCCCCGCTTCGACGCCCTCCTTCGCCGAAAGATATCCGTTGTCACGCAGCCAGGTGTTGAGATTCACCGCTCGGCTGAAGTCGCAAAACCCGTGGTCCGACAGCACCATCAGCACCGCGTCGTCATCCAACTCCGCCGCAACGCGACCGACAAGCGCATCCATCCGCTCGTACATGACGTCGATCACGCCTCGATGCTTCTCGCAGTCGCGGCCACGGTTCGCCGGATGATCCACGACGTCATGCCGATAAAACATGTGCTGAATCCGGTCCGGCCCATCGAACACACAGACCGTCAATCCGCGCTTCATCCGCCGCATCGAATCGAACAGCATCCGCTCACGCTCATCGTGAATTGCCCAGGCTTGTTCCAGAAACGCCTCTTCACTGACCGCGCCAGCATTCAACGCCCAGGTATCTTCGGCCAATCCCAAGGTCGCGAACGAATCGTGAAGCCACGCGAGATACATCGCGTAATACAGCGGATGCGAAATCGGCATCGCCGGCCGTTCGGGATCAAGATGAATCGGCGAGACATACAACCGCACATGCGGTCGCAACGAAACCAACCGAAACCGGCACAATCCGCTCGCACGCGTCAGCGACCCGACGTTGAACTTCACGCGAATCCACGCCGACTCCTGATTCAGTTTGAGAGTTATCCGTTCTCGCCCGACTTGCAGTTCAATCTGGTTCCGATCGAACCGAGTGCGAATTCGCAGCAACGTTCGGAAATCCGCTGGCGTGCTGACGACCGGTCGCGGCGGCCCGGGCAACCACGCTTCGATCCGATCGCCCGTCGGAGTCACAAGTATCCGCAATCCTCCGTTTGTCGCACTCGCTTCCGCCGGGTCCGTCGTGAACAGCGTGAACGATCCCTGAGTCCCTCGCAAATCGGGAGTACACATCGCCGATAGCGAATGCCCAAAGAATTTCTCTGGCGGAAACGTGATCGGCACTCGCAAGATTGTACTGAAGATGCCGTGATCCCCCAGTACCTTCCAAAACGGCTGACTCTTGCGCAACAACCGAATGGTCCCCGAACCGAAGCCGATTCGCTCCCACCAGCGCGTTCGTGTCCGCTCGACAATCCGCGCCGAAGAGAGTTCGGGCAGATACGTCCGCAGATCGCGGTTGAGAAAATCAAAGATATTGTGCTTGCCGGGATTCACTCCCGTCTGAAACGAGGACCACGCCACCGGCGAGATCGGCGGCAATGTTGTGGCCAGCGGCAGAAACGTTCCCGAATCCGCGAGCTTCTGAAAGTTCGGCAAGCGCCCGGCATTCATCAACCGCGTAGCTCGTCCCGGATCAAGCCCATCCAACCCGACGACGACGACTCGTTGCGTTTGTGGGTTCAACTTTAATCGCCAACGACGGACTTGCAGTACAGCAAACCGAATTGGCCAAGTCAGCACCGAAAAGATCAACAGCCCGAACGACAACAGCAAGACAAAGAACGACCCCAGAAACGTGATCCCAGCACCCGGCCCAATGTACGCCAGCAAGAAACTCGGCTCCAGACAAATCATGACGAACGTTTCCACCGGTCACTTGAAGTGATTCCACATTTCGCAGGCAGAATGATCCTGAGGTTTCGCAGAGTCTAGTCCGACAGGTCGAAAATGGTTTGGCATGAGCGGGTTAAAGTGACGAGAAAAGTACTTGAGTTTTGAGAATCTTAGGCGAATCCTTCGGGAGTCAATGATGCCAGGACAAGCGGCTAAAGTCGCGATCACCGAGCGACAGCAGGTGATCTTGGAGGTATTTCGTCGATCTCGCGCGGAGTCGCAATCGGTGTCGCAGCGGGCGGAGATTGTGTTACTCGCGTTTGAGGGGGAGTGGAATCAGGGCATTGCGGTTCAGGTTAGCTTGGGGCGGGATGAAGTTGGCAAATGGCGGTGCCGCTGGCGAAATTCTTGGGAGCAGCTCACGCGGTGGGAGTGCGTGGAAACTCTGCGACTTCGTGAAGCTATTTGTGAGATGCTCCGCGATCGGGTTCGCCCGGAACCTTCTCCGCCAAGTAGATCACTCGGATTCTGGCGGTCGAATGCGAGCCTCCGGAAAAGTCCGATCGGCCCATCTCGCACTGAATGCGGCGAGAACTGACGGATGAGGTCGTGAAGTGCGGGGCATCGTCCAATCGATCTTGGAGTCGTCTGTTGGCAAGCTCTAGAATCAAGCGGCACTTATAAGCCGCATCGTCATATGATGTGGCTCAACACAAAGAGAAAGATCCCGAAGGCTTCGAGCGAAAAGTCGAGGCGGTATGCGAGACCTATCGCGACGCTCCGAAGCTTTCGGCCGAACGGGCGGTGCGTACGATTTCCACCGATGAAATGACCGGTTCACCGGCGCTGGAGCGGAATGCTCCCAGTCAGTCGCTACGATCTGATCAACCGGCTTGTGACGAATACAAGTACACGCGGCATGGTGCAACGACCTTGTGAGGTGCTCGGCATTTCACGGACAGTGTAAGTCACTATTTTTGGCGGTCAAAAGGAGACCGTCAGATGTCTATGAAGAAGGGTTTTAAGTCTCGTCGTTCGCGTCGTCGGTTCACCGAGGAGTTCAAGCAAGAGGCGGTGCGAGTGCTGGTGGATGGGCAGTCGGCGACGACTGTGGCTGAGCGGCTGGGACTGTCCGGGACCAACCTGTTGTATCAGTGGAAGAAGACCTTGATTGGTCGTGGCGGGGTGGCGACCGAGTCGTTGGAGGCTCGTATGCGGGAGTTGGAGGACGAACTGCGGCGTGTCGAGCGTGGCTACCCGACAATCGTGCGTTGATGCAGCACGACGTCTGCATTCAAACAGCGGGGCTTTGCGTCAGCGTTCCAGCAGACAGCGGCACTTCGGGGCGTTGCACAGTCAAAACGCTTCGCGAATGCACTCGGCGTCGCGGGTCGAGCAGCGTCAGGATCGCCGGCAACGGAATCAGCGCGATGAACACGGAACTGGCGACGCCGATTGTGGTGACAAGGCCAAACGAGTAGAGGCCGCGATGCGCCGCCAGCAACATGCTGCCGAACCCGACCATCGTTGTCGTCGAAGTCAGCACCAGCGAATTAATGATGCTCGGCGAGATGCGGTAGCGGCGTTTCGTTTGGGAGCGAAAGTCGTGGACGATGTGAACGCCGCCGTCCATGCCCAAGCCCAGCAGCAGCGGCAGCACGATCAGGTTCGCGGGATTCAAATCGACGTGCATCAGTCGCATCAGCCCGAACATCACGGCCGCGCCACCCAGCGACGGTAACAATGCCAACAGGCTGTGCCACACGGCTACCGGGTCGATCATCCAGGTCAACGCCACTGTCATCGCCAAGTAAATGATCCCCAACGCCGACCAGCTCAAGCCGATATGCAACCACATCGTCACGCCGATGATCGTGGCCAGCATCAACACGGGTGGGACTAGCACTTGCAACGCGCGGTGCCGGCCCAGCAAGTCGACGATCAGCGTGATCCAAATCGCCAACAGCGCATAGGTGGCGGCATCTTTATAGCTCTGCTGAATTTGACGCGACGCCTCAAAGTTTTGCAGCGGCGTACCGGTCACTTCTGGATCGATCGAACGGACTTCATCCACGAATTCTGTCAGCGGGCCGATATCCCAAATCTGATCCTTCGGATAAATCTGCAACTGCCACTGACCTTCGGCACTTACAAATCGCGAAACCAATTCCTTCGGCAAGTCCTCCAGCGTCAGCGGTTCGGGGTCGGAAGCGTTGGACATCGCCTGAAGCTGCGCATACAGCGCCAAGTTCATTCGGGCCTGAAACTCATTCAAGAATTTGACCTGCCGGTCGATCGGCAGTATCGCAAACTGATCGAGAAACTCGTCGAGCGATTTCGCGGCCAACTTGGCCCACGGTTCCGGATTCTTCGCCAGAGTGACATACAGCCGTTCGACCAATCGTCCGATCGCTTCCGGGTTCGCCGCGCGGGGTTCATGCTTGACCGGAGCCAACCGCGACACTTCAGAATGCACGGCCTGAATCAGCAGCTTGGTTTGCTCCGGCCCATAAGCCGGCAGATGCGACGCCAACTCTTCGACCTTCCGCACGGTCGGCAGTCGCTCGAACTCCTTTTTCAATCGCCGTGCTTCTTCCGGTGAATTCGCCACCGTGACCGCGTACAACAGCGAACCGTTCGACTCGTCGAAAATCCGCTGCTGCCAATCGACTGACTCAATTCCTTTGGCTTGCAGGTTGAGCAAGTTGCAATCGTACTTGACCGCGAACTTCGGCCGACCATCGCTCCAATCGAAGGCCATGCTTCCGAAATAGATCATGATTCCCAAGCCGCCGCCCGCGATCAGCCAGGGGTATTTGCGAATCGTCATCCGCAGCAAGTTTCCTTGAATCGGAGTCGGCAACTTGGCCAGTGCCACACGCCGGTCAGCCACTTTAATCATCGGCGGCAACGCAAAAAACGACGCGACCGCACACAGCAAAATCCCTCCGGCTGAGATGATCCCCAATTCGGCCACGCCCAAGAATTTCGTGAATGTCGCACAGTAAAAGGCCAATGCGGTCACAATCGCGACCGTCAAGATGCTCGCCCCGACCGAGGCCGATGTGTTCGACAGCGAATCGTCCAGCGATTGCCCTTCGTGGCGGAGTTCCAGATATCGCGACAAGTACATGATCGCGTAATCGCAACCTAGCCCCATCAAGATCGGCGCAAACGACGCGGACAAAATATTGAGATGTCCGACCGCCGCCGCCGCAAACGCGAACGACAACACCAAGCCAATCGCCAGCATGAACGTCGCAATCAGCGGATGCCGAACGCCTTGAAATCCCGCCAACATCAACAGCAACACGCCCACAAATGACACGATTGTGGAGAGCGTCATATCCGCCTGCGAACGCAGCATCTCGTCGTTTTCGAGCACCGGAATCCCGGTCAGTCCGATCTTCGCTTGCGGGTGATCGAGCTTCACATCTTTGACAACGTCTCGCAACCGAGCGATTGCCGCCGTCGCTCCGTTGAAGTCTGACTTGTCAATGATTGGCACGACCTGCAAGAAGCCCTGCGTCCCGCGATCGTTCAAAAAATAGGTCGGCTTCGTCGCCGCTTGAGCTAGATCGTCATCAACCTTGATGAGCTGCGGCCAAGGATTACTGGTGTCCGCTGGATTCTTGAGTGCTTGCGATAAACTACTGGCCAACGCCGCGACATGCTGCCCAATCAACTGCATCACTTGATTTGGCGTCGGCCCCGGTAGAGGCGAAGATTCCGGCCCGGTCGCGGCCGCCGCAAATTGCAGCCAGTACAGCCGCTGCAAAATCTGCGACACCACTTTTTCCAATTGGACCTTGTTCCAATCGCCATGAATCACCGGGCGCAACTCTTTGATCTGAGCCAAGCACATCTCCAACTGCGCCGGCGATAAAAATTGTAAACCCTTCCGCCGCAGATGCTCGTGCTCAACCTTGAACAACACGTTACGAAAGTGCAGTGAATCGCCCTTCAGTCGCCGCCCCAATTCGTCCAGCACCGCCGTGATGTCGTCGGGCATTTTCGCTTCCACGACAACGACGATGTCCGAATTGTCGCCGAAACTTTTCGTGTAGCTCAGCCAGCGTTTCTGAAAGTCGGCGTCCGGGTCAATCAGATCGGCGCGGTCATTTTTGAACTTCAAATTTTGCGACGTGTAAACCGACGCCACCACACACACGGCCAAGAGCAACATCAACGCCAGCCAGGGCCACCGCGTCAGTCCACGAGTTAGCGACCGCAGCCCATCGGCCAACAGCACCCCCTCGCGGTCGTGATTTTCGGCCGACATCTAGCCACTCGCTTCCTAGCACTCGTCCAAGATCGCTTTGATCATCCGGAACGCGTTAGCGTTCGGTTCAGTTATTGATGCACAAACTAGACTCTAGCGCGTTCCGGCTGAATTCAGACAATCTTCCGTGGCGGCAAAACGTCAACAACATCCCACCGTGGACTGAAGAGCCGGAAATCTAAGCCAGACTCGCAAATGCCAGCAAGACGAGCACAAAGAACGGTTTCCATTAGACAATTTCATTGATCTGCGTCGCGACCAAGAATTAATTCACCAGCGCAGCAGAAAACCCAGGCCGAGCGGACCCGGCCTGGGTTTTCTTGGTTATCGAACGCTTAAACCTGATGTCCGGTTTCAGCGATTAACGGCAGCAACTCGGAGCGGCCGAGCAGCAGCTTGGAGCAGGGCAGCACGATTGAGCTGGAGCCTGGCAGCAGGTCGCCACTTGGATCTTTTGTTCGACCATGTGACAAACGGTTACCTGGATTTCCTTCTCGACTTGGTGCGGCACCATGACGGTGTACTGCTCTTCCTTCTCTTCCGGAACGCACTTTGTCGAGCAGACAGTTCGCGAGCCAGTCTTCTTTTCTGGCACGCAGACGGTGTACTGCTCGTCACGTTCTTCCGGAACGCACTTGGTTACGCAGACGGTTCGCGTAGCGGTTTTAGTTTCCGGCACGCAAACGGTGTACTTCTCGTCACGTTCTTCCGGAACGCACTTGGTCACGCAGACGGTGCGCGTGGCGGTTTTCGTTTCCGGGACACAGACGGTATACTGCTCTTCCTTCTCTTCAGGTACGCACTTCGTCGAGCAGACCGTGCGTGTTCCAGTCTTCTTTTCTGGAACACTGACACAGAATTGCACGTCACGAGTACGGGTCTCACTGCGTTGCGTGCAGACCTTGTGAGTTGCCGTTCGCTTCTCGGCATGGCAGACCGTCACGTCGTATTCATACGGCTGCTGTTCGCAGACGACTTTGTGACAAGTGACTTCGATTTGCTTTTGCACGCATTGCGGAACCCAAACCTTTTGAGTGCAGGTCACAGTTTGCGGGCAACAGGTCGGGCAGCCGTTCGCATCGCTGCCACGCACTTGCTGCGTGACTTGATACGGGCGATCTTCCCAGTGACCAGTCTGTTCGGTAACAGTTCGTGTTTCGGTGTACGGAACGGTCTTAGAGACCGTACGCGTCGCCGTTCGCTTTTCGGTTTGCGGGACCATAACGGTGTACTCGGTCGTCACGTCTTTCCATTCGGGAACGGAGACTTGGTACTGCTCTTGGCGAGTCTGCGTCTCTTGGCGCATGACCGTGTACTCGTAGGGAACTTCCTGGCGTTCTTCGACCATGCGGTTGACGGTGTACTTACGGGTGCGAGCTTCCTGTCGCATGACCGTGTACTGGTACGGCACTTCCTGTTGCTCTTGCACCATCTTGTTGACGGTGACCTTTCGCG
>JANMIF010000482.1:0-1585 GCA_031375695.1 Planctomyces sp. | reverse complement strand
CGATGGCAGCCGCAGTTCTGCCCGCGGACGTGCCGCAGCAAAATGGTTCGGCGACTTTTGCTGTCCTGTCCGCTGGCGCTGATGGAGGAAGCGGTCTTCCGCGGTCTCTTGCTCGAACAGTTGGCCCGGGCGATGCCGTTTAGGATCGGCGGCGAAGCGGCGGCGGTCGTGATCTCTTCAATCCTGTTCTCGCTTTCGCATTTCGTACGGCCCGACGACCAGCGACCCTTCTGGCAGCCGGCCGCCGGACTGTTTCTGGTGGGGGCCGTCTGCGGCACGACCTACGTCATCGGCGGACACACGATGTGGATTCCGGTGACGATCCACGCAGCCGGCATCCTGGTGGCCGAGACGGCGCGGATCTTCACCATAAAACAGGGGCCGAAGCTGCTGGTCGGCTACCAGACCTATCCGCACAGCGGGCTGCTCGGAGCGACGACCCTGGTGGGGCTGGCCGTGGCGATGGTCGTTTGAAGACAGTCAAGGGCCTGCTTAGTTCGACTGTCTTAGAGGGCGTGCGGGAAGTTAGAGGTTTGGTGTCAGGCCACGAGCTGTCTGCGTGCGGCTTCGGTGAGTGGGCGGCTGGTGAGTCGTTTGAGCATGACGTCGATCATGCCGACGTGGATCAGTGCTTCGCTGGTTTCCGACCAGTATTCATAGTCTTTACCGAGTCGGCGGCCGTTGTTGACCCACGAGATCGTGAGTTCCACTACCCAGCGACGCGGCAAAACCGTGAAGCCCACGGCCTTGTCGGAGCGTTTCACGATCTCCAATTTCCAGTGGCAGGTCTGTTCCGTCCAAGCGATGAGTTTTTCAGCATAGCTGCCATCGGCCCAGAGAAGTTGCAGTCGCGGAAGTTGTTCGCGGCATTTCTCCAAGACGAGCTTGGCTCCGTCGCGGTTTTGAATGCTGGCGACGTGAACGACGACGAACAACAACAGTCCCAAGGTGTCCACCAGCAGATGACGTTTGCGGCCGTTGATCTTCTTGCCTGCGTCATAACCGCGTGATCTCGTGGTGCGAGTCGCTTTCACCGACTGGCTGTCGATGATCGCCGCGCTGGGTTCAGGATCGCGTCCCTCCTGAACTCGCACGGCACGCCGCAACTGATCGTGAATCGTTTGCCAAATGCCGGCACGACGCCACTGATGAAAATAGTCTCGAGCGGTTCCCTCCGGCGGAAAGTCATGCGGCAGATGACGCCAGCCACACCCGGTTCTGAACAAGTACAACACCGCGTTGAGCACCTCCCGCAAGTCCGTAGTCCGAGTCCGGCACCCCCAACGGCGGCAACAACGGCGCAATCAACAGCCACTGCGACTGATTGAGGTGCTCGGCATTTCACGGACAGTGTAAGTCACTATTTATGGCGGTCAAAAGGAGACCGTCAGATGTCCATGAAGAAGGTTTTGAAGTCGCGTCGTTCGCGTCGTCGTTTTACCGAGGAGTTCAAGCAAGAGGCGGTGCGGATGCTGGTGGATGGGCAGTCGGCGACGACCGTGGCTCAGCGGCTGGAACTGTCCGGGACCAATCTGTTGTATCAGTGGAAGAAGACCTTGATTGGTCGCGGCGGGGTGGCGGCCGA
>JANMIF010000485.1:0-13525 GCA_031375695.1 Planctomyces sp. | reverse complement strand
GCTCTGAACGGCATTCGCCTCGCAACCCTCAACCTCGCCCGCCGACTCACCCAAACCGTCGGCTCCCTCTGCCGAGAACACGCCCTCAAACCCAACCTCTTGATGAACAGACTACGCATCTTCAGAAACTAGCCCGCCGTGCCTCACGAGTCCGCCTGATTCAGGGTAAGTTGAAGGAGTCCGTCATGCGAATCCTGCTCGTCTGGAAGCGAATGTTGCAACGGCGTGCGAGATCTCAGTCGCGAGCCGAGTATTGCCTTAGAATCGCCGATTTAGAGTCACTGGAAAGTCGATTGAACTTGTCGTCGGTGGCTTCGGCCGAACTCGTTGAACCGGATGAGATCGACAAACCTGAGCAAGCCGAATCGCATGACACACAAGAACACAATTCGGGTGACATTCGCGAGCTGACGGTATCTGAAAGCGACGTGGCTGCAATCGAAGTGGCTGACGCATTCTTCGCCCAAGAGATCGAAGATTCGAGCGACGACATTATCACAGAAGGTCAGGAACTTTCCTTCGATGAACAGCGTGTCGAAACCACAGATCATATTGAAGAGTCATCAAGCCTTGAGGACAGCGGCGTTGAATTGGCTCATGATGACGAAACCGAATCTAAACCATTCGAGAATTTCGTGGTGGCGTTGCCGACACCTTCTGGCACTTCGTTGGCCGAAGTCGAACATCCGGTGACATTTTCTGCAGCAGAGACGAGCGGAACCAATGGCGACGGAGACGACGGGTTTTCTGGAATCAACCTGCCAGATGAACTCGCGATGGGATCGTTCGGCTCAGCAGACGAACCGGATGGTGAGCTGCTGGAACTGATACAGGATGAAGACAACGCATTGGGAGAAGTCGCCGACAGTATCACCTCTTCCGCCTTGGAAATGCCGCAAAGTTCAAGCAACGGATCGTCTCCATCAATCGAATCGAGTCAGTCGCCAGAGTCCGTCGCAACGACAGCGGATGACACTTCAGCGGATTCTCAATCGTCCGAGTCATCGGAATCCGTTTCGTCGCCGCCGCCGTTGGCGAGTTCCAGTGCGGACAATACCTCCGAGTCGTTGGTGACACCGACGCACGTTGCGGGAGAAGCCACTGCGCCCCAGCCCGACCAGGGCGCGGTGGCTTCCACTGCGGTTCGCGGCCCGACCGATTCCACCAACGCCGCGACATCTGAAGCCACGACTCAATCGTCGGCAACCACATCTCGATCGGCTCCAACATCCGCCCCCACGAAGGTTGCAGCCGATGACGATTCCGACGATGCACAGGATGATCAATTCGCAGATGACGGCGATGACGAACCGGCCTCGCCCAAACCGACTGACATCGACCACTTGTTTGCGAAGTGCCAACTCGAATTGCTCGACGGAACCAGCCTTCACGGCGTGATGGTTTATCAGCGAGTCAATCATCAGACTGCGGGCATCGGCGGCGTCTTGATCGACTCCATCGACGATGCAAGCGGCTCGCTGTCGTACTCGCAATGGGCCGCACTCTTCGGGGCGATCTCGCTGGCCGCAGGCAGCGTTGTGAAATGGCCAGACATCGAAAATCGCCGAGCCTTTGTGCCTCAGTGGCATCGCCGAGCGGCTCACGCTAAACCGCCGCTGCCATGCTGAAAAATGATCTGAGATCGAATCGCTTGGCATCGTGGCGTGAAATGAGGTCGCAAGGAGTCCCACAATGCCTGGGTTGGCGAAGTTGACGGAAGAGTTGTGGCGGGTGTTTGGGTTTGTGCTCGTCGTCATCTTCGTGGCGGAAGCGAGCATCATGTTTCTGTTGCCTAGTATCTTGCCAGCTGGTGTCGGCTGGGTGACGGAATCGGTGGTCGACGCGTTCCTGCTGACGCTGACAGTCGCTCCGATCTTTTGGTGGTTGCTAGTGCGCCCGCTGCGGCGATTGGCGGAGTTTCGGACGGAAATGTTGGCACTGACGATTTCCGCTCAGGAACAGGAGCGTCGCCGGATCGCGGGAGATTTGCACGACGGCGTGGGCCAAGCGTTGACGTCACTTCTGATCGGGTTGCGCACGATCGCCGATGCCGAGGTGCTCGATTCCGCGCGGTTACGGGCTTCGGAGTTGCGCGAAGTCGTGGCCGATACGCTGGAAGATGTGAAGCGTCTGGTTCGCGGCCTACGGCCCAGTGTCTTGGATGACCTCGGTTTGAAGCCGGCTCTTGAACGGTTGGTCAGCGACGCGGGCAAGACGCTCGCGTTGGATATGTCGTGGGATCTGGCCGCACTCGAGGGATCGCGATTACCGGAGCAATTGGAGTTGACCGTGTATCGGATCGTGCAGGAATCGCTGGGAAACATCGCCAAACATGCTCAAGCCAAAACCGTGCATGTCGCACTGGAGCGAGAGCAAGGTGAACTGATCGTTCGAGTTCAGGACGACGGTCGTGGATTTGTGGCGGCGTCCGCGAAAGCTTTGATCGCCGAAGGGCACATGGGTTTAACCGGTATGACAGAACGCGCTGTCTTGTTGGGCGGGTCACTGAACGTAGATACTCAACCTGGCGAAGGTACGACTGTCATTGCGCGGTTGCCGTTACCACTGGAGAAGATGAATGCCAAAAATTCGGGTTCTTCTGGTCGATGATCACGCGATGCTACGCGCCGGCTTGAAGATGCTGATCAATTCGCAGCCGGACATGGAGGTTGTGGGTGAAGCGTCCAACGTGACCGAGGCGACTGCCGCCGCGCGTCGCCTGACGCCGCATGTCGTGACGCTCGACTTGTCGATCCCCGGCGAGACCGGACTGAACTTTCTACAACAGGCTCGCGATGCCGGAGTGACCGCGCGAGTTCTCGTCGTGACGATGCACGACGACCCGGCATACTTCCGTGCAGCGTTGCAAGCAGGGGCGTCTGGTTATGTAGTGAAATCGGCAGCCGACCATGAATTGCTCACGGCCATTCGAGCGGTTCACGAGGGCCGACTGTTCGTCAGCATGACCAACAATTGCGACAAGACAACTCAGTATCTATCGAATTCGGCCAGCCCGTCACAGTCGCTCAGCGATCGCGAACGGAACGTGTTGATCTATCTGGCCGAAGGCTACACGAACAAAGAAATCGCCGCACGCATGGAATTGAGCATCAAAACCGTCGAAACGTACCGTGCACGCATCGCTGCAAAACTGCAACTTCGTTCGCGCCCGGATATCGTGCGCTACGCCGTCGACATGGGCCTCTTGCGCCAAGAAGGAGCCACAACAGCTCAGGAAAAAACCACCCGCGACGGTGAGTCGGCATAAATCTGAAATTCAACAAGCTGGTGACGGTCGCGGCTCGAAAAACAAACTGCTCGCTGACGTACCCGTGCCATGAATAATCACGGCTACCAGCCTGTTGAAAAACTCGTGGAGCAGGACTTCATCCTGCTTGATTGCCGAAGTTTTCAGGCAGGTTGAAAACCTGCCGCACGAGTTTTTCAACAGGCTGCTAGCGCCCAGCGGCTACTTGATGGGTTCCAACGCGAATGGCGGAGTGTCGTTCGTATTGCTTAACACAGAACTCCAACATCCTCACGGCAGCTTGCTCATCAGGTTGAGCACATACGTCGAGACCGAACCTTCCACCGTGCCCCAGGTGCTGCTGAAGACGAGTTGCGTGCCGTCTGGACTGACGGTTGGGAGCGTGTTGCCGTAGTAGTTGCCGTTGGCGATCGACGTGCGGTGATGCACCAACTCGATCAAGCCGTTGGTTCCGAACGGGTCGGCCAGCTTGATGGCCACGATCTCGCCAGCGTACTTCGTGCCACGAGCCGGGTTGCTGGTGTCGTTCCAATAGGTGACGAAGATGTAGCCGGGATTCGCGGTGTTTGTGGCGATGATGTGCGTCGCTAGGTTTTCGTTGGTCGAGTCGGTCAGCGAATGGAACGTGTTGTCGGTGACATTGAACGCCAGCACGCTGCCAACTTGTCCGTTCGAGGTCGTGATCTCGGCCTGCGTGAACGACCGCTTGTTGAATTGGCCGCTGACGCCGACCACATAGATGTCGCCGTCGGCTCCCTTGGTAAAGACCGGATGCGACCAGTTGACCGGGAAGTGTCCTTTCGTCCGATCGCCATTCGTTTGGAATGAATCGTCGCTGCTCAGGTTCGGGATCACATGTGGGGTGATCGTGCCGCTGTTGTAGTTGACGTCGAGCAATCGCCAGGACCGCGTTGAGACGCTCGATCCGCCGTACAGAGCCAGCAGGTGGCCGCCGTCGGGCGAGAACCACAGGTTGCTGAAGTCCAGGGCGTTCGCGTAGGCCGCTTCGGAAGTGCCGCTGGTCCCGTTGGTCAGGGCAAACGACGCGATGACCGGATTCGCGCCGGGCGCCGCATCGAGTTGCACGACGTGTACCGAAATGCCACTTGTCGGGTTGACCTTATCGACGCCGAACATCGCGATGTATTCCTGGCCGTTACGGAACGCGATCGTCGTCTTCGGCGAGAAGAGTTTGTTGAACGGCAGCTCAACCGTTCGCAGCACCGCACCCGTTGCGACGTTGTATTCCACGAACGTGTCGTCGTTAGGGCCGAACACCGGCAGCACGGCGGTTGAGCCGTCAATTCCAGCCGCGTCGGCGTCCAGTGTGTTGAGCTGCGGGAAGCCATACTGCACGTTGGCATTCGCCGGGTTTTGGCTCCAGCGATAGTTCGACGCCGGCAGGTTCGCCAAATACAGCGGCTGATAGGTGTCGCCGTCGAGCACGATTTGATACGACATCGCCGGATCGTAGCTCCGCAGCATCAGCCGTGTGCCGTCGATGTTCCACGCCGAATCGGTGACATATCGCGTCCGCACGGCACCGCTCCAGGTGATCGTCGCCGTGCCGCCGGTATTGATCGGCAGCGTGATCTGCGTGCCGGGGTCGTCGGTGATCCGCGTGACTGGAGTGCCGAATGACGGGTCGTTGAGCGTCTGTAAGTAATTCGGCTCGGTCATGTTCGCCGGGAAGAGGCCCGGATCGGCACTACCGAAGACCGACACGTTCAGCGTTTCGAGAAGTGCATCGTGATCCGGCGTGAGGTCGGTCGTCGCGAGGCTCGGTTCGCCCGGCCGGCCGATATAATCCTGACCGAGTCCGCCGTTGACTGTATCTTGGGCGTAATCGTCGTACAGTGTGCCACTGTCGGTCAGCAGCGCCAGCGACTCCCACTGGTACGCATAGCTCACATCTTCAAGCTGTGTCACGCGACTGGCATGTGACGTCCCGGTGTTCCAATCGGCCAGCAGTTGAGCGAGCGCGATCAAGTCTTCGTCGTATTTGTACGAGCTGCCGGTGACGAGGTCTTCGCCGTCGCCACCGTTGACGGAATCGCTGCCGTGATCACCGATGACCACATCCCGATCTGCACCACCCAGCGCCGTGTCGTTCCCCAGATCACCGAGCACAATGTCGCTGCCGGCCCCGCCGTCCAGCGAATCGTTGCCGAGCATTCCCAGCACGCTGTCCTGACCGGCATTGCCAAGAATCGTGTCATTCCCGTCGACACCGCGCAGCTCGTCGTTGCCGTCGCCGCCGCTCAACGAATCATTGCCGAGATCACCGTCAACGAAGTCGTTCCCGCCGCCGCCCGCCAGCGTGTCATCGCCGTCGTTGCCGAGAATCAGATCATCGCCATCGTCTCCCGAAAGGTTGTCATTCCCCGCGTTCCCTTCGAGCGAATCGACGTCAGGCCCGCCCGCCATCGTGTCGTTCCCATCCGCGCCCAGCAACGTGTCGAGTCCGAAGCCACCCAGCAGCGAATCGTGATCCGCTTCGCCGCGCAGTTCGTCGTTGCCGTCGCCACCCAGCAGCGTGTCGTTGCCGGCATCGCCATGAATCGTGTCCGCATCGCTGCCGCCGTCGATTGAGTCCGCGCCCTCTTCACCACTGAGTGCATCCGCTCCGGCATCGCCGGCGATTGAGTCGTTCCCTTCGTGGCCTCGCAAAGTGTCGCTTCCCGCGCCGCCACGCAGTGTGTCGTTCCCTTCATTACCGACAACCGTGTCATCGCCATCGCCGCCGAACAATTGATCGTTGTCGAGGCCGCCGCTGATTGTGTCATTCCCCGCGTCGCCATTCAGCGTGTCGAATCCATCCAATCCATTGATGATGTCGTTCCCTGAGCCGGCCAACGCGGAATCGTTGCCCGCTCCCGCGCTGATCGTGTCATCGCCGTCACCCGCGTCGAGCACATCGTTCCCGGAGCCACCTTGCACGACATCGTTCTCGGTACTCCCGAAGACCGTGTCATCGCCGTCATCGCCACGCACGTCATCTGTTCCCGCATCGCCGAAGACTGAATCATTCCCAGCTTCACCCGAAACGAGATCATTGCCGTCGCCGCCGCGCAGCGTGTCGAGTCCGCCGCCGCCGAAAATGTTGTCATCGCCGACGCTTCCGGTGATCGAATCGTTGCCATCATCACCACGCAGATCGTCGTTGCCGACATCCCCCGCGATCACGTCGTTGTCCGAACCACCGTAGATCTGATCAATGCCGCCACCACCGGTCGCCGTGTCGTTACCGGCTCCACCTTCGAGGTAATCGTCCTGATCGCCACCCGTCAGCGAGTCCGCTCCGTTCTCGCCGCGGATGTCATCGGCTCCGTCCCCGCCGTCGATCGTGTCGTTCCCGGTCATGAGCGGATCGGAACCTTCCTCCCCCATCAAGAAGTCCGCGCCATTCTGACCCGTGATGTTGTCATCCCCGGCCCCGCCCCGAATCGTGTCGTTCCCGTCGGCTCCGTCGAGCAGATCGTTGCCATCCGTCCCGCGCAAATCGTCCGCGCCCAGGCCGCCCGAAATCAGATCGTTCCCCCCGTCGCCACGAGCAAAGTCATCGCCATCATTCGCTGTCAGCGTGTCATCTTCCGATCCGCCAATCAGCGTGTCGTTGCCAACATCGCCCACCAGCGAATCCGCGCCCGCGCCGCCGGTCAGTGAGTCATCACCCCCTTCGCCGAGCAGCGTGTCCGCTCCATCGCCGCCATTCAGTTCATCATTGTCCAAGCCACCGGTCAGCGAATCGTTACCCTCTTCACCGTTGACCGTGTCGATCCCCGCGCCACCGGTCACCGTGTCGTTGCCGATCCCGCCGCGCACGACGTCGTTGCCGTCGTCGCCGCTCACCAGATCAACGCCATCGTCACCGCGCAGATCATCATTCCCCAAACCACCCGCGACCGTATCGTCACCCGCGCCGCCAGAGACGATGTCCACGCCATCGCCACCCAACAGACTGTCGTTCCCCGCACTACCGAGCACCGTGTCGAGGTCCGCACCGGCCGACACCACATCGTTCCCTGACTCGCCGTCGATGTCGTCGTTGCCCGCGCCCCCATCCAGCGTGTCATCGCCTGTCAGCAATGAATCGGTCCCCAATTCGCCGCGCAGCCGATCGTTGCCATCACCGCCGCTGATCGAATCGTTTCCGACTCCGCCCAACAGGTTGTCCGCACCGAGACCGCCATCCAGCGTGTCACTCCCTTCCTCACCCTTGAGCGTGTCGTCTCCCGCGCCCCCATCCAGCACATCGTTCAGTGACGTCCCTTCCAGTGAATCGTTGCCATCTCCGCCATGCAGCGTCACCGCGCCGGCAAACGTCGTCACGACAATCGTGTTCGCCGATGTGCCGCCGGTCAGTTCGGCCTCTTCAAACGCATTGATCGTGTCCGTCACCGTACCGACCAGCGAACCGCTGCCAAGCGTGAAGTTGTTGTTCCCCGATTCGACCAGCCGATCAAATCCGTCCCCAGCCAGCAGCGAATCCGCCCCGCCGTTGCCGGTGATCTGATCGTCCCCCAACTCTCCACTCAGAGCATCCGCCGCTGACCCGCCGATCAAAGTGTCGTTCCCATCGCCACCCAACAGCGTCACCGCGCGACTGCTCGCCGAAGCATTCAGCACGTTGTTCCCGGCACCGCCAGTCAGTCGGATCTGCTCAATCGACGTATACGAATCCGTCCCCAAACCGGTCAGCCCCATGTCCGTCAAAGTGAAGTTCACGTCGCCCGATTCAACCCACAGATCAGTCGCCGATCCGCCGGAAATCGTGTCGTTCCCGCCGCCGCCAGTCACTGTTGTTGGTAATCCAAACGCCGACACGTTGATCGCATTCGCACTCACGCCACCGACCAGCACCGCCCCTTCGACATTCAACACCGAGTCCGTTCCCAGCCCGATCAACTGTGTCGCCGTCAGCGTGAAGTTGACATCGCCAACTTCTGAAATGATGTCGCCGGTCCCCGTACCGCCATCCAGCGTGTCGTTCCCCAGCCCACCGCGCAACGTGTCGCCGCTGCTCCCCAAGCCCAGCACCTGATCGTCACCGTCCCCGCCATCCACGAAGTCCAGTCCGCTCCCACCTTGCAGGATGTCGTTGCCGCCGTCGCCGCTGACGAGGTCATTGCCGTTCACGCCATTAATCGAATCCGCACCGTCGCCTCCGGAGATCGTGTCGTTGAGCGCCCCGCCGATCACCGTGTCGTTCCCCCCTCCGCCGGAAACGATCAACGCCAGCAACGTCACACTTGTCGCATTGATTATGTTTGCGCTCGCGCCTCCCGTGACCTGCACGACTTCCAGCCCACCGATCATGTCATTGCCAAGCCCCGCCAGCAGCGAATCGGTCAACGTGAAATTCGCATCCGCCGACAACACGGCTCGATCCGTTCCCGTTTCGCCGAACAGCGAATCGTTCCCGGCCGAACCTTCCAACGAATCATCGCCGCCGCCGCCTGTAATCGAATCATCTCCATCACCTCCGATCAGCGAATCGCCGCTGCTGCCACCCGTCAGCGTGTCGTTGCCCGCACCACCGTCGATCGTCACCGCACCGCTGAAGCCCTCGGCGTTGATCACATTCCCGCTCACACCCCCCGACAATGAAACCAACTCCGCTCCCGAAACGACATCGTTCCCCGCGCCGACCACCGACAAATCAGTCAGCGTCAAATTTGCATCGGCCGAAATCACCAGCCGATCTGTTCCCGATCCCGCCGCCAACGTGTCGTTCCCCTCGCCGCCATTCAGCGCGTCGTTCCCGTCACCTGCATCCAACGAATCATCGCCTCCCGCGCCGACCAGCGAGTCATCGCCCGCCGAACCAATCAACGTCACTCGCCCGACGAATCCGCTGGCGTCAAGCACATGATTTCCCGCGCCATCCGTCAGCCACGCCGATTCAAAACTTCCCAACAGTTGATCGACCCCAACTCCCGTCAGCGAGGCACTCGTCAGCGTGAACGACACATCCGCAGACTCGACCAACAGATCACTTCCGGCATTCGCATCCAAGCGATCATTCCCAGCGCCGCCGGTCAGCACGTCGTTTTGAGCCGTTCCGATCAGCGAGTCGTTTCCGCCGCCACCGTCTAACGTCACCGATCCACCAAACTCCGACGCATCAAGACTGTTCGCCGTCGCGCCCCCAATGAGCGTCGCTAATTCGATTTCCCGAACACTGTCGGTCCCCAATCCGGTCAACTGCGTCGCATTCAAAACGAAGTTCACATCACCCGACGCGATCAAACGATCTTGGCCAGCGCTCCCATCCAGCGTGTCGTTTCCACCACGACCGTCGAGCACATCATCTCCACTGCTACCGTGCAGGAAGTCCGAGCCACTGCCACCGATCAACGTATCCGATCCCGGCCCCCCCGAAAGATTCGCAGTCCCTGAGTACCCAATGGCATCCAGCACATGATCGCCGGAAACGATCGTCAGGAAACCTTGCTCGATCCCAGTCAGAACATCCGTGCCAAGTCCCAACAAACTTCCATCGGTCAGCGTGAACGAAACCGAGGCCGACTCAATCAATTTGTCCGTTCCCAAGCCACCGATCAACGTGTCATTGCCTGCGTTCCCCGACAGTTCGTCCGATCCGTCGCCGCTGTTCAGCGAATCATTCCCGTCCCCGCCGATCAGCACGTCCGCGGAAGCCGACGTCAGCAACGTGTCATCCCCCGCCCCGCCGTTCAGAGTTACGATCCCGCCAAACGCCGAAGCATTGAGCACATTCGCGCCCGCACCACCTTGAATGAACGCAACCTCAAATCCGCTCAGCAAGTCTGTCCCTGCACCCGTCATCTGCGAATTCGTCACCACGAAGTTCGCATCGCCGTTCGCCGAAACGCGATCAATCCCGTTGCCACCAACAAGCGTGTCATTGCCGAGACCGCCGCTGATCTGATCCGAATCATCACCGCCGTTCAACGAATCGTCGCCAACGCCGCCGAGCAACGTGTCGCTTCCCACACCCCCGACCAACGTCACCCCCCCACTGAATCCACTCGCATCCAGCAAATGATTCCCCGCCCCGTCCGTCAACTGCGCTGCGTTCACGCTGCTGAGCACATCGTTCCCAAATCCAGTCATCGCGACATCAGTCAGCGTCACCGAGACATCAAACGTCTCACGCAACAAATCCGAACTCGCACCGCCATTGAGCGTGTCGTTGCCGAGTCCGCCGGAGAACGTGTCATCTCCATCACCTGCCAAGACGGAATCATCTCCGTCTCCGCCGACAAGCGAATCGGGAAACGCCGTCCCGATCAACGTGTCATCCCCCGCCGCACCATTCAGCGTCACGTTCCCCGTGAAGCTCGACGCTGTGATCGAATCGTTTCCAGCCTGACCGGTGATCACCGCGAATTCAAAACCGGACAACACGTCGGTCCCACCATTCGATCCGCTCAACGACGTGCTTGTCAGCGTGATCGTCCCGGCATCCGTCACCGACAACCGATCTCCGCCGCTCCCGCCCCGCATCGTGTCAGTACCAGAACTCCCCAAGACAGTGTCGTTCCCATCCCCGGCATCCAGCGAATCATTTCCCGACGCCCCCGTCAGCACGTCATTGCCGCCGTTTCCCAAAAGCGTCACCGCCCCCGTGAACGAACCCGCATTCAGATTGTTGTTCCCCACGCCTCCCGTGAACGAAAACAACTCAATCCCCGCCACCGTGTCCGCTCCGAGTCCACTCAGCGAAGTGTTCGTCAGCGTGATGTTGACGTCCCCTGACTCAATCAAGATGTCGGTGCCGGTTCCACCGTCCAGCGTGTCGTTCCCCAGCCCACCCTGCAGCGCGTCGCCGCTGCCACCCTGACCAAGCAACCGATCGTTGCCATTCCCACCGATCAGCGAATCCGCTCCCGCCCCGCCGAACAAATACGAACCAGCGTTGCTCCCCAACAGTGTGTCATTCCCGCCGTTGCCAAACAGCGACGCGAAGAACCCAAAGCCGCTCATGTCGATCCGGTCATTGCCAACGCCGCCATACAGCAAAGCCTGTTCGATCCCAATGATCGTGTCTGTCCCTTGCCCCGTCGCGCTCGCATTCGTCAGCGTGTAACTACCAGCTATCGTTTCTTTGATCGCATCGATCCCTGCACCACCATTGATCGTGTCATCACCCAGCCCACCGCTGACCGTATCTCCCGACGCCCCGCCTCCATCGACGTTGTCATTTCCCCCTTCACCCGCCAGCGAATCAATTCCCGAACCGCCGAACAGGTAATCGTCGCCGTCACCGCCGGCCGCCAGATCATTACCAGCGCCGGCACTCAGACTGTCGTTCCCGTTGCCGCCAACAAACGTGTCGTTTCCCAAGCCACCGATCAACGTATCGGCCCCGTCACCGCCAATCATGTTGATCGGCTTGTCGGTCATATTTGTCAGACGATCGTTCCCCGTACCGGCGTTAAATGTCACCTTCGCCACATCCGCAGCCGTATACGTCTGCTCGATTGTCGTCGCGCCAGTCGTGACTCGAACTCGCAGAGTCGTGGTGTCCACAACTTCAACGATTGCCAGTTCATCACCAGTTGTTCCGGCAATGACAACTTCGTGATTGGCCACATCCAACGAAACCATCGCCGTCAACAGCGACCGCTTTTCTAACAATTCCATTGCTGCCGGTGCGTTTAAATGTCGTCGTCGAGTCCGAGTCATCAACACCGAAAGCCACGTTGTTAGCCGCATGAAATCGATTTCCCTGTTTGTGGAACAATTGGCCTCAGTCGACATAGCGATTGACCAACCAATTTCATCGGCGAACACTGATGAGTTGCATTAGGGGATCTGGGCAACATTTGCCGATTGCGATGATTTTCCCAACTCATTGATAGCTGTCGGGATCAGCGAGAGATTGTCAGGTTTTTCCCAGAAATTACGAATCTCCACCATGCAGAACTCGCACCTACCAATAAGGTTCAGGTCGTACCTTGGGCATTTTCATCCGCCCATACCTGCGAAGAGGTCGAGCCAGCCGGTCGCGATGGTTTCGGTGGTCGCGGAGAAGTTAGTTAGCGGGAGTGGGTTTGATGGATCGTCAATCATCCGCTTTATGAGCCGACTTCTTACCCGACGCGGCAGGCTGTGTCGCCTTGCTCGGATCGTTCAATTCGAGCTTACAGTCGGGCAGTTCAGAGAGGTCGTGTCTCGCGACACCACTGCGGCCTCAAATGGCGATTGCTACTTCATTACATTGGATCGCAGAAAATACCTGCGCGGCGAACCAAGCCCAATATCCGCAACAGAAAGCGCAAAAGCCCGGAGTGAGGCTGCCCATCGCGCGTGCCTTGGCGATCGTCTCGTTGGTCACCGCCTGCGTGATGGACTTGGCGATGGGGCCGTACCAAGGCCAACAGACGGGCGAGTCGGCCTTGTTGCGAACGCTGCTGGGGAGCCTCCACGCCGGCGACATCGCCGTGGCGGATCGCGACTACTGCTCCTTCATGATGATTGCCTTGCTGCTGGCTCAAGGGACGCACGTCTGCGCGCGCAAACATCAGGGACGACACTCAGACTTTCGCCGCGGCCGCCGGCTGGGCAAGTGCGATCACCTCATCGTCTGGACTCGGCCGCAGCGACCCGAGTGGATGGACGACGAGACCTACGCCCGGATTCCTGAATCGCTCGAGCTCCGCGAGATTCGCTACCACATCGTCGAACCCGGCCGTCGCACCCAAACGATCGACGTGATCACGACACTGCGCGATGCGAACAAAGACACCACGGAAGAGATCGCCGAGCTGTATGGCTTTCGCTGGAATTCGGAATTGGACATCCGCAGCATCAAGTCCTCGTTGAATCTGAGTCACGTCCGCTGCAAGTCGCCGGAGATGGTGCATCGCGAAGTCTGGACCACGATTCTGGGATACAACCTGGTCCGCACAACGGCGGCGGGAGCGGCGTTGCTGCATGGCCGGCAGCCGCGACAAATCAGTTTCACCAGCACCTGTCAGCACGTGTTGACGTCCTGGATGACGTTGTCGATGGGCTTGATCGCGACCTCGTCCTTGTCGAACTACTTGTCGTTAATGCTCCGACAAATCGCGGCTTGCGAAGTCGCCAACCGACCCGGTCGTTTCGAACCGCGCGTCCTCACACGCCGCCGCCACGGCTACAAACTCATGCAACAACCACGAGCCGTACTCAAAGCCCAACTCCAAAATGCCAACCGCAAAACATGACTCACTTTAGAATCACGACAGTGCCATTCGTCGCTGCCCCCTTTTCACCTCCGGCAATGAG
>JANMIF010000465.1:0-33727 GCA_031375695.1 Planctomyces sp. | reverse complement strand
GGAGCCATCACGTCGGTGCAAGCCGTGTACGTTCCCGCCGACGACGCGACCGACCCCGCTCCCGCGACCGCGTTCGGACACCTTGACGCCTTCCTCTACCTCGAACGCAAGATTACCGAGAAAGGGATCTACCCGGCCGTAGATCCGCTGGCCTCGTCGTCCCGAATCCTTGACCCGCAGATCGTTGGCGAGCGTCATTACGCAGTGGCTCGCAGCGTGCAACGCATCCTGCAGCGCTACCGCGAACTGCAAGACATCATCGCCATTCTGGGCGTGGACGAACTGAGCATCGAAGACAAAGAGGTCGTGCATCGCGCCCGCCGCCTCGAACGTTTCCTGTCGCAACCGTTCCTCGTAGCCGAAGTCTTCACCGGCAAACCAGGCAAGATCACCCCGCTGGCCGACACGATCCGCAGCTTCGAGGAAATCTGCGCCGGAAAATGGGACCACCTCCCCGAATCCGCCTTCATGTACGTCGGAGCCGTCGAGGAAGCCGAAGAACAAGCCAAGAAGATGGCGGCCAGCTAATGAAGGGCTCTTGTCATGCCACCGAACAACATCGTTGAAGTTGTTGGCATTGTCACGAGTGTCATTGTTTTGTTGTTTGTTTGTGGCGCATTCATCGCAATAGTTGGTTCGCTCATCCGGAAGAAAAATAAGCAACAGCCTAAACTGGCTGGAACGACGATTCCTCATCTCGGCGAAGGAATCGACGTCAGCAAGAGATATGACATCGTTTACAGCAGCGGCGACTATGGCAGTCAATTTGTTGAACGGCTTGAAGGGATCAAGATCATTGGTTATGTCGGTAGTGACGATGACCAAACCGTCGGCAAGATGTATCTGCGGTCGCGATGGCTTGTCGTTGAATTCGCTGACAGTCGCAAAGCATACCTGATGCCTCACGCAATCATGTCGTTACAGGAAACTCGCGCGGACTGAAATTACATCCGGTGGATCGCCTGATGGTTGACCCACCCTACGAGATGAAACATGGCTGACAAACAACTGCAATTGGTGATCGTGACTCCCGAACGAACGGTGTTCGATGAGCCGGCGTCGGCGTTGCGGTTTCCGCTGTTCGACGGTCAAATCGGAATCCTCCCCGGCCGAACACCCCTCGTCGGCCGCTTGGGTTACGGAGAACTCAAGGCGACGACCCCCTCCGGCGAGAAATCCTTCTTCATCGACGGCGGCTTCGTCCAAGTGAAGGGTCCGGTCGTCTCGATCCTCACCGCGCGAGCGATCCCGTCTGCGGACGTGAAGCGAGCGGATGCGGAAGAGGCATTGAAGAAAGCTTCCGCGCTGCCGGGCACAACCGAGCAGCAAGTGGCAACGAAGGCACGCGAGATTGAACGTGCCCGAAAGCTGTTGTCGCTCGCACAATAGGTCGCACGGCTTCTCGATCCGTCGGAACTTGCTGGCGTCCAATTCTAACCGAAGGCTAGCGCCCAGCGGCTGATTGATCCCACCCAATTTCTAAGCGTTGAAGACGCACGAGCGCGTTCCGGCTAATTTCGGACAAATCACGGTGTTGTTCTTGGACAGATTCAACGACTCGTTTTAGTCCGATACCTCCACGGAATCGCCCAATCGGATTTGTCCCGGTTCAATCACCTTGGCCGTCAGCCCACCCCGGCATTTCATCGCCAACCGGCCGCCGTCACCAAGGTTTTCGTCCATGCGAGAGCAGGGGGCACACGGGCCGGTTCCCTCGAGCAATACCTCACCAATCCGAAAGCGGCGACCGATCATAGGCGTCAGTTCGATGCCGCGGACCACAATGTTACGCCGGACCAAGTCAGGCCGAACATCGTCTCGTCCGATGTTCGCTGCGATCACCGGGAAGTGCTCGGCTTGAATCAACGTGACTTGCCGATCGCCACCCGACTTCCGTTTCGAGTGGTAATCGCCATCCAGGCCCCGTCCGACTTCGGCCCACACTTCGTCACGAGCTTCGACCGGTTCGCGATAACCGGGGCTGACCCCGATCCATTCCACGCGGCCGGTTTGTGATATCGTGCTGGTCATTGGTCAGAGACATTCGGTCAAGGTGGCGGAAGTCGGCTCACGAGACAGATTTTGTTCGCGACTTTCATCACAATTGATATCCGTCATGTTCGCCAATTGCCACGCCTCCCAATGTATTGCCAAAGGAATCCAACCATGTATTCACGACAAGTTCGTTCCCCTTTGACGGTCATCATCCACCTCATCGCGATCGCGGCGATGATCAGCGTGTCACACTTTGCTTTCGCGGCGGATGCTCCGGCGGCAGCGATCACCCAAGGTCAGCGGGTTTATTCCGTTGGGCACAGTTTCCACGTCTTCATGCCGGCGATCTTGAGCGACATCGCGCAAGCGGCTGGAATCAAAGATCACAAGCAAGTCGGCCTCTCGTCGATCGGCGGCTCACGAGTCATCCAGCATTGGGAGATCGCCGACGACAAATTCCAGTCGAAGGCGTTGTTGACCAACGGAAAGGTCGATGTGCTCACGCTGGCTCCCATCTTTCTGCCGGATGACGGTATCGAAAACTTCTGCACTCTGGCCGTCGAGCACAACCCGAACATTCGCATCACCATTCAGGAATTCTGGTTGCCGAACGATCGATTCAACGCGGAGAACTTTCGCGTTCCGCATCCCGAACTAGACCGCAATGCCCGTTCGATCAAAGAGCTACGCGAACAGCATGAGTCGTACTTCAAGACGATCGATGAGCACGTCAAGAAGCTGAACGAGAAGTTCGAAAAAACGGCAGTCTATGTGACACCGGTCGGCCAGGCGGTGCTGGCCCTGCGAGAAAAAATCGCGACTGGCGAGGCACCCGGACTCAAACAGCAAACCGATCTGTTTACCGACACGCTCGGTCACGCGACGCCGACGCTGCAAGTGCTCGTGGCCTATTGCCACTTCGCCGCCACCTACCGCCGTAGTCCCGTCGGATTGCCGATGCCAGCCGCGTTGGCTCGCGCGAAGTTGCCCACCGATCCCGCGCTGCTGAAGCTCCTGCAAGAGTTGGCATGGCAAGCTGCAATCCAGCATCCGCTCAGCGGCGTAAAAGCCGATTGAATGTGGCACGATGCACCACACACCGGTTGCCAGGGAAATGAGGTCTGGCTAACTTCCGCGCGTTGAATTCCGCTGCGATGCGGCGACAAGCGAATCAGGGTCTTCGCGGGAGCAAGTAATGCGTCAATTGGCGATTTTACTCGGAGTGGTCGGCGTTCTGGGGCTCGCGGCCAGTTGGTCGGTGACCGGAGCGCCCTCGGCTGGCAAGGCGTTGGAAGGTCGCGACGGCTTGGCGATCAAGGTTGACGCGAAAAATCCCTGGACCAATCTAGAGATCAATCGCCGCGCGAATGGCTTTCAATTCGCGATCGTTTCGGATCGCACAGGTGGCCGGCGGCCGGGAGTCTTTTCTCGTGCGGTCGAGAAGATCAACTTGCTGCAACCGGAATTTGTGATCTCCGTCGGCGATCTAATCGAAGGCTATTCCGAAGACCCCGGCGCGTGGGCGTTGGAATGGAGTGAGTTTGAGTCCAAGCTGACGCGACTTCAGATGCCGTTCTTTTTCTGCCCGGGCAATCACGACATCGCCAACCTACCGATGAGCGGCGAATGGCATCGCAAGTTCGGCCGCAGCTACTATGAGTTCCGCTATCAAGATTGCCTATTCGTGGTGCTCAATACGGAAGACCCGCCGGAAAAAGATCGCGAGTATCACTTCAGCACACCGCAGCAAGACTGGCTGAAGGGGGTATTGGCCGCGAACAACGATGTACGTTGGACGTTTGTCTTCTTCCACAAGCCTGTCTGGACGATCAAGAAAGCCGATCCCGATAAACTTGGCTGGACGGCGATTGAAGGCCTTCTGCAAGGCCGCAAGTACACGGTTTTCACCGGACACTACCATGTGTATGCCAAGACAACTCGTAAGGATATGGACTACTACATCCTGGCGACAACCGGCGGCGCATCGACTCTGACCGGCCTGAAGGACGGCAAGTTCGACCACTTCACCTGGGTCACGATGAAGGACAGCGAACCGGTCGTGGCCAATATCCTGCTGGACGGCGTCGAAGACAAAAACGTGCGTGTGGTCCCCGACGGCAGCAAGTGAATGACCAAGTGAATTCCGCGATTCAGGTTTTGGAATTTGTCATTTTCAAGCCCGTCTTGTCGGTCGCGGCGGGCTGTGCCAAACTCTCGTTCAAGTCGCGGAACGGAATCGCGGCTGGTCGTTTAAGTGCGAGGTATTCGATGAATCGCTGGTTGGCGGCATTATGGTTGACGGGGTTTTCGCTGGTGCTGTTTGTTGAATTGCCACAAGCGGCGGCTCAAGGCTTGATCTGGAAGTTGCCGGAGGATGGGGCTTGGGTTCGCTTCGAGGGGACGTACAGACAAATCGAATCGCGGGCGAGCACGGGCGGCAAGGATGTCGAGATCGAATGGATTCAGCACCTGACGATCAAATCGGTCGGCCAGGAAGAGGCCGAGTACGACGGAAAAAAAGTCCCGTGCCGTTGGCTCGAATTCAAAGTACAGACCGGCAAGAAAAGTGATGCCGGAATCAATCCCGGTCCCGTCGGTCAGGCAATCTACAAAGTCTTGGTGCCGGAACATCGCATCATCGGCAAGCTGGCGGATGACGAAACCATTCCTGTGTCGTTTCTACCGATCGTGAAGGGCTTCCGTAAAGACGGCACGAAGGATGTCGGGCCGATCAAAGGTTCGGTCTTTCAGATGTTCCCCAAGGTCGCGCTGATTCGGCACTACCCGGACATGGCCAAAGAGGGCGAACCCGAACAGTTGCTCTTGCCGGCCGGAGGCGTGACAGCTCAGCACTGGAAGGGGAAGCACGAAGCCGAGAGCTTGGCGAATCACAGCGTTCAAGAAGCCGATTTGTGGCTCAGCGATGAATCGCCGTTCGGGCTGGCTCAATGGTCGGTGAAGATGACGATGGAACGCAAAGAAGACAAAGAACCGCGCACTGCCTTCCAACAAGAGTCGCAAACTTTGGCGGAAATGAAGCAGTTGGAAGTCGGTGACAACGCGAAGAGCGAATTGGAAACGCCATAGTGTAGCCGGCTCTCGGCGAGAGCGAGCCACATTACCGAACTGCTGCGAATTGCCATGACTGTTCGGGCGAAATACATTCAGGCACGCCCACCTTATTACTCACTCACCAGGAAATGGACTCATGCTGAACCGACTCACTCTCACCGCTTTTGGCCTCACCGCGAGTTTGTGTTCGATGGCCTTGTTGGCTGCCGATGCACCAGCCAACAAGAACGAATGGCCATCGTGGCGCGGGCCAAACCGAGACGCGATCTCGACCGAAAAGGGACTGCAATCGGAATGGAAGGAAGGGGGGCCGGAATGTCTTTGGTCAGCGGATGGTCTGGGTAAGGGGTATTCGAGCATCGCGATTTCCGGCGGCCGTATTTACACGATGGGAGAACGGAAGGGTGGCTGCTTTCTGATTTGTCTCGATCTGACCGGCAAAGAGCTGTGGGCCGCAAATGTTGGCGGTGGCGAACCGAATTGCACGCCGACGGTCGATGGCGATCGAGTCTATTCAGTGGATCGCAACGGCGAACTGTGCTGTGTTGGAACCGAATCAGGAAATGTCATCTGGCGAAAGAATTTCCAGAAGGACTTCGGCGGAAAAATGATGTCCGGCTGGGGCTACAGTGAATCACCGCTGGTTGATGGCGATTGGTTGATCGTGACTCCCGGCGCGAAGGATGCGGCGTTGGCAGCGCTCAACAAGAAGTCCGGCGATGTGATTTGGAAGTCCGCCATACCCGATTTGGGGAACAAGGGTGGTGACGGCGCGGCGTATTCATCGGTCGTTATCAGCAATGCGGCAGGGGTCAAGCAATATGTACAACTGGTTGGCCGTGGCGTGATCTCAGTGCGAGCTACGGATGGCCAGTTCTTATGGAACTACAACAAAGTCGCGAACGGCACCGCAGTCATTCCGACTCCGGTTGTTCGTGGCGACTATATCTTTTGCTCGACGGGATACGGTGATGGTGGCGCCGCTCTACTGAAAGTGACCAAACAAGGTTCAGACTTGAAAGCGGAGGAAGAATGGTACAAGAAGGCGAATGAATTGCAGAATCACCACGGTGGCGTGGTGTTGATGGGGGACTACCTTTACATGGGTCACGGACACAACAACGGATTTCCCGTGTGTGTCGATTTTTTGACCGGCAAAGATGTTTGGCGCCAAGGCCGTGGGCCGGGTAGCGGATCGGCGGCACTTGTGATGGCTGACGGACACCTTTACTTTCGCTACGAAAACGGCGTCATGGCGCTGGTTGAAGCGACTCCCAAGGAATACCGCTTGAAGGGGGACTTCAAGATCAAGACCGTGAACGGCAAGAGCTGGCAGCACCCTGTGATCGTTGACGGCAAGCTGTATCTGCGTGATCAACAAGACCTGCACTGCTACGACATCAAGAAAGCGGGTTGAGTTGGCCGTTCTGACCGTAACAAAAGCCTCTGGTCTTCCAGAGGCTTTTTTGTTGGTGTCGCTCAATCGCTCTTCTTGCCGGTCGATGCGGATTTAGCCGGTGTGCTGTCCGATTTCGCACTGCTGGTTTCGCTTTTCGCGGCGGGTTCGGACGGCGGCTTGTCCGCTTTGGCGCTGTCGGAGTACGCCTTACTGCGATAGTCGGTGATGTAAAATCCAGAGCCTTTGAAAATCAGCCCGGCTCCCGCGCCGATCAACCGGCGAGCTTTTTTCTTGTTGCACGACGGGCACTTCTTGTCAGGCTCGGCCTTGATCGATTGGAAAACTTCCCAAGCATAGTCACAGGCATCACATTTGTAGTCGTACGTTGGCATCAGGCATCTCAATTCACAGAATGGTAACTGGATAGTGAGTCGTATTCGGAGGTAGCCGAACTCGTGAAAGTTCGATTGGCGGACTAATTCAATAATCGGCTTGTTCGGCGGGACACTCGTTTCAAGGATCATCGCATACGAGCTACGGGTGCCACAACTGATCCCGCCGGAATCTTCGGAACAACCGGATGGCAGACAAACATCGCTCGGACCCTTCGTCACGATCTTGGTGGCGGCGTGACCTATGTTGCTACGTGGACGTCGCAACCTGATGGACTATGGAAGATGCTAGCGATGAAGACCGTTACCGGGACTAAACTGGTCCCCGACAATTTGATCAACGACGACCGTCTCGAAGAGTTGGAGTCCGCGCTGCTCGATCGCGATCACCTCGTGCAGATGCTGACCGAACAATTGGAGCAAGCGGCCGATCAATTGGATCGTCTCCAACGCATGGGGCCGGAACGTCGCAGTTCTGGCGGCTCCGGTCCGCCGACAGATCTGTTCGAGGGGCAGCAGGCTCTGCTCGGCCAATTGAATCGTGTGGTTGGCGACTGGGAAGAACTTCACGCCTCACAAACACTGACGCGAATCGAACAACAAGTCTCGGAAATCAAGGAACTTCTGTCCGGTGGATCGAGCGGCCAGACATCGAAGACCGTGGCCGAACTCTGGTCGTCGGGCCAAGAGACCGAGCGATCGCGCGAAGTTGCCACTCCATCGCAAATGCCGCATCAATCCAATCCGGAAGGTTGGGAAGCAATCAAGGCTGCGATGATGGCTAGCGATCCGCTCGCCGAAAAACCGCACACATCGAGTTCGACTGCGCCGCAGGAATCAATATCCCCTGCCGAGTCCACGTCGACGAAATTGGGTGATAAATTTCTGGCGGACACCTGCCCGCTGACCAATCTGCCACCAGACGTTGATCTAGAAGCGGCCTCTCCGGACGAACTGCGTCTGGCGGTCCAATCGCGGGATGACTACATCGCTCGACTGGTGCGAAAGATGGCCTCGCAACCGCAACCGCAGAACCCGAATTGGGACGCGCTCAATCAGGCCCCGGACGAACTCCGTTTGGAATTGGAATCGTTGCGCAATCATTGGCAGTCCCGAATCCGCACGGCCGAAGTGGATTTAGCTCTGCAACGAGCTCGACTGGCTCGCGAACAATCGCAGTTGCAGACTCAAGCCACCGACGTTGACCGCCAGCTCAAACGACTAGGATTAGACAACGACGACTTGGCCTCCAATAGTCACGCGGCAAAAGGGATCAAAAACTCCCCGGCCAACAGCCGCTGGATGAGCTTTCTGAAACGTTAGCCGAACGGTGGACGAAAACATGTCATTCCGGGGGACTAGCGTCCGCTGACTTACCTGGGATGCAGCGCCGTCTTAACGCTCGGCGGGCTCGTTCAGTCGCAACTCGACAGACACCCCGCCACGATTGTCGCTCAGTTCGCCGGGAAGATCGTTGAGTCGCAGATACAGCGTTCCGGAACGTGGTGCCGTGAAGTTGACTTTTGAGCCGAGTGGAAGAATGTCGAACATCGGTTCGATTTCGCCGGCATCGGCCCTGGTGATCGCGTCGCGCAGCGCTGACTTTGGGCGAATCGTCGCGAGCAGGCGACCCAGCGGGCGGCCAGCGTGATAGCGAAAGGTGATGCCGTCTGCTTCGCTAGTCCACGGCTTGAAGCGGTCACCCAATTTGTCGGCTAGCGTGAATTGTCCTATCGCCTTCACGTCGTAGCTGCGGTCCTGTTCGACGAGTATTCCTGACGATTGCCAGCCTTTGTCTGAATTGACTTCGACACGAAACGGCTTCGCGCCGCGTGCGGTGAGTTCCGACAACGGGCGACCGTCACGGAAGTCGATTGCCATCCGGTCGAAATCAAAATCCTCGTAGGCTTCGACCGCGAACAGATTCCACTCGGTCGTGATCTCGGACCAATCAGGTTTGAACTTCGCCAGCAGTTTCGGCCACGCTTGCGGGTCGCTCAACGACCGTCCAGTTTCGCGAAACGAGTCGCGTGTGCGCGGATGCCGATCGAAGAACACGCACATTCCCCAGACCCACGCATAAGTTTCTTGGAAGAACTGAAAGTCCCCCGCCCCCCATTCGCCGAGATCACAAATTGTCGGCAACCCCAATTGACTCTGAGTTCTTATTCCCACGTCACGCCGCAACAAGAACAGCCGGTCGTGACCTCGAAAGTCCGCACGATTGTACGGCATCACCGGCAACCTGAGCTTCCCGTCCGCCAGCCGATGCGTCCCGAAGTACTCCGCCATTCCTTCCAGGTACGCCAGAGGTAAGTCGTGTCGCGTGATCGCACGCATGAACGTATGAGTCGCCTCGTGCAGTAGCAGGTGCCGACGGTAATAGTCGCGTTCCTGCTCCATCATCCAGAACTGATAACCAATCTGCCGCCCGTGAAACTTGTCGGGCAAGTCGGCCCGCAGCAGGCCCGCTTTTTCAAACCGCGCTTTGTCCTTAATCAGGTACCCGTTGACCTGGAACTCATGATTGCCTTCGTCGGCCGGCAGTTTGCCGAAGTAATTTTCCCAAGCGACAAACGCCTGATCGACCAGTGGAGGCAACGTCTCGGCAACATTGGGATCAATGTCCGTGAAGAGCCGCAAGTGCTTCGATTCATAAATCTGGATGCCGAATGCCTTGACCTGTTCCTTGGAAATCAGCGGCCGATCATCCGACGGCCGAAACAGGTCGCCGACTCGCTCGGCCTTCGGCTCGGCGGCGGCGAGCGGCATCGCCATGAGAACGAGCACACTAACCAGAAGCGCAAGCGAGGGTGAGCGCTTCACCGAATCCTTAATTCCATGTCGTGTGGAGCGCTCGCCCTCGCTTGCGTTTCGGGTTAATGTGCGATTCATCCGACAACCCTCAACTTCGCGAGCCCGACATGTCTGATTTCATTTACTGTTTGAATTCCAGCACGATCCGTCCGACGCCGATCATGGATAAAATCCGGATCGCCGGGGAAACCGGATACTCGGCGATTGAATTGTGGCATGACGATATCGACCTGCACTTGTCGAAAGGAGGCCAACTGGCCGACCTCCGCAAAGTGGTGACCGACTTTGGCCTGACCGTACCGACGACAATCTACGTGAAAGGCTGGGCCGAACCAGATGCCGTCGTGCGAAAGATGGAGTTGGACGAATGCCGCCGTCGTTTTGAGCAAGCAGCAGCCGTCGGCGCGATTCATGTGATTGCGGGACCGCCGGGCGGAGCCTGCGATCACGCTCACGTCGCGCGGTGTTACGCGGAACTCCTAGATATCGGCCTGTCATTCGGTGTTCGACCGGCGTTCGAGTACCTCGGATTTGTGGACGACATCAACACGATCGACGCGGCAATTGAGATCGTGACCAACTCGCGACACCCGCAAGCCACGGTTGTGCTCGACCCGTTTCACTGCTTCCGTGGCGGCGGCGGTTTTGAGTCCATCGCCAAGCTGGCCGAATCGCAGATCGCAATCTCGCACTTCAACGACACACCTGACTCGCCGCCGCGCATCGAACAACACGATCACAGCCGCGTGATGCCCGGTGATGGACATCTCGATGTGAAACGCTATCTCGACCTGTTGCGTGGCGTCGGCTATCGCCGCTGGCTGTCGTTGGAATTATTCCGCGAAGACCTCTGGTCGCGCGATCCGCGAGAGGTCGCAAAACTCGGCTTGGAGAAAATGCGAGCCGTAGCTGAATGACTCATTACGCTAACGCGAAGCACAGACGAGGAAAAACGCTTCTCGAAACGTTGAATTCCTTGTTTTGGTGTGTCAATCACGCATTACTCAGCCTATTTTTCAAACGCCGAATCAAACCGAACCTTCGACGGTTCAAAGTCCACGTTCTTGCAGAATTGGGCGGCTTCACGGGCACCTTGTTCGCGATTCATGCCGCTGTCTTCCCATTCGACCGACAGCGGGCCGTTGTAATTGGCAACATTCAACGCGCGAATGATTTCCTCGAACCGAACGGCACCCCGACCGACCGAGCGGAAATCCCAACCGCGCCGCGGATCGCCGAACGGTAGGTGGCTGCTGTTGATTCCCGTCCGTCCATTCAAGGACGTCGAGGCATCCTTCATGTGAACGTGATAAATCCGATCCGAGAAGTACCGAATGAACTCGACCGGATCAACGCCCTGCCAAATCAAGTGGCTGGGATCGAAGTTGAATCCGAATGCTTCACGACGGTCGAGCACCTGCAGCGCCCATTCGGCGGAATAAATATCGAAGGCGATCTCAGTCGGATGTACTTCGAGCGCAAACTTCACCCCGCAATCGTCGAACACATCAAGGATCGGATTCCACCGCTCGGCCAACAGCTTGAAGCCTGCTTCAATCGTTTCACGTGGTGTCGGCGGGAAGTCGTAGATGTACTGCCAGATGCTCGATCCAGTGAAGCCATTGACAACCGTCACTCCCAGCTTCTGAGCGGCTCTCGCGGTGTTCTTCATTTCGAGGATCGCTCGCTCGGTGACGCCGTCCGGCTTGCCATCTCCCCAGACGTGCGGCGGCAGAATTGCCTTGTGCCGCGAGTCGATCACATCCAAAACCGCTTGGCCAGCCAAATGATTCGAGATTGCGAAGAGCTTCAAGTCGTGCTTTTCGAGCAGGTCACGTTTTTTCGCGCAGTACGTGTCATCGGATAGGGCCTTGTCGACTTCAAAGTGGTCACCCCAGCAAGCCAATTCCAGGCCGTCATAACCGAAGTCTTTCGCCTTTCGACACAACTCTTCCAGCTTCAAATCAGCCCATTGACCAGTAAACAACGTGACAGGACGGCCCATGATTCACACCCTCATTCTGAACAAGAAATCCAAAAAACCTCAGAGAAACCCGGCGAGCACTCAGCCAAGCACCCCAAGTTAAAGAGCCTCGTCGTGATTTTCAAATCCGACACGAAATCGGCTGCACAACGGCCATAGCTCGGCGAATTTCGCGATCCGTCAACAGGCCGTTAAGCCGGCCCGCAAAGCCGGAGAAAACCGACCAGCGGCTCAGCGCTTCGAGCATCGCCTCACAGCGCCGCGGCTCCAATCCGTAGTGTGCTTTCAACCGCAACGACTCGAACGGCGGCAGGTCTTCAAACTGGCCGAGCAACAGGCAATCGTCGGCGTGCAACAGCGACAAATGCAAACCCCGGAGATCACTTCGTAGTCCGGCCAGCGGCAACGTCTCTTTTCGTGGTCCAGCCAGCAGCCAACGTCGCACTTGAGCCGGGTCAAGTTCGACCAGTCGAGCGGTCGTTTCACACGCGGCAAAGACCACGCTTTCGTCAACCAAGTTCGCCACGACCGATTCCGTCGTTTGAATTTTTTGCCAGGTAGCTGACAACAAGTCGAGTTGCACCTGCGGCGCGACAGATCGCAGAAAAGGCACTTCGGTCAGATAGCCAAAGCTGTCACCCGAGTCATATTCAAACTGACGTGACAGCGTCAAACGCTCCAGTGTGTCGAGGCACGCGACTCGGAACGCCACATAAGTCAACAAGTTGTTTGGCAGGATATCGCTGGAGATTGTCAACATGGACGACATGCTGATCGCCGCACGATCAGACTTCAACGCAAAACCGTCGCGGAAGACATTTTCTTCAAATACGAACCATCCGAACTTCCGGCTTGCCAAACTGGGTTGAGTTTTCACGTGAACCTTCGTCGAATTGCAATTGATCCGCCAAACCTGGATGAACACGTCGCCCCACTGCCCGAAAGAAACACATGAGAATCGTTCAAGTTCAAACACCGGATCGTGGTCGGCGACTTGGTGTGATCAGTGGCGACAAGGTTTTGGATGTCACAGAGATCGACGGTTTGCCGGTGCTGCGATCCGTGTTCGAGGCGTTTCAGGCGGCAAATAATCGAGGCCTGTCGCTGACCGAATTGCTGGCTGCTCGAGCCAAAGAGTCGTCGAGGCGATTCGATTACAAGCATTTACTGGCGGCCGAACCAAGCGGCGACAAGCCGTATCTGCTCGCGCCGTTCGATCATCCCGATCCGTATCGCACGCTGATCACCGGCACCGGACTGACTCATCTGGGAAGCATGCAGTCTCGGAATCAAATGCACTCGGGCACGTCCACGACCTCAGTGGCTGAGCCGAAGACGGATTCGGCCAAAATGTTCGAGATGGGCTTGAACGGAGGACGCCCACAATCGGGAGAACGCGGAGTCGCTCCGGAATGGTTTTACAAAGGGAACGGTTCGATCCTGCGCGGCCCGCGCGATCCGTTAGACATCCCGGAATTCGCGCTCGACGGCGGCGAAGAACCAGAGATTGTTGGCTGTTATGTGATCAATCAGCAGGGCCTTCCGGTACGACTCGGTTTCGCGCTCGGCAATGAATGGTCGGATCATGCGACCGAAAAAATCAATTACCTTTATTTAGCTCCGTCGAAACTTCGCACCTGCGCGGTCGGTCCCGAATTGGTGACAGACTGTGATTTTCAAGAGATCACGCTGCGATGCACGATCGTTCGCGGCAAGCAACGACTGTACGACAGCGGCCAACTTCTCAGTGGCGAACGGCACATGAGCCATTCGCTCGCGAATCTGGAGGACCACCATTTCAAGTATCCGCAGCATCGGCTGCCGGGGAATGTGCATCTGCATTTCTTGGGCACGAGTCGCTTGAGTTTCAGTTCTCGCGATTGGCAGTTCGCGAACGGTGATGTCGTAACAATTGAAGCGCCCGGCTGGTCCGCACCCCTGACGAATCGAGTGGTCCGCACATCGGAATAGGCAAATCGGAGGACGCTGGCCGGCGTTAAGTAGCCCCGGACGACACGGATCGTCAGTTCATCCGCCGCGGCGTCTGAATCAGTGGGGTGAATCGGCCTTGGATTCTGCGCGGACAATCGCTTCCAGGATTCCGTTCCAGGTGAATTCGGTCGCTTCCACGGAAACCGGCAGACCAACTTCGTCGCAGGTCGCCGTTGTCACTGGGCTGATGCTGGCCACACGGATTGTCTTCCCCAAATGTATGTGTGCCTCCTCCGGCATCAGCCGCGCCACCTGACGAGCAATTGCCGGACTGCTGACGCCGATCCAATCCAGATCTCCTCGGAGCAGGCGATCGTTTACCGCATCGGGCCAGGCGGGAATGTCCCGATGCCGGTACACGATGACTTCGTCCACGAGCGCTCCGGCCGTGGTCAATTCATTTCGCAAAACATCACGCGCGCGATTGGCCCGTGCCCACAGAACTCGCTGGCCAGCGATATGCGGATGAAGCTCTGCCGCAAGGTCTTCAGCGCGATACATGGCTGGTACCAAATCCGCTCGAAGTTGAAACTCGTGCAACGCCGCCGCCGTGGACGGACCAATCGCCGCCAATCGCAGACTTCCCAGCCGACGAGCATCGCCATTCGTGCCCCACAACCGTCCCAACAACGATCGCACGCCGTTCGCGCTCGTGAACACCAGCCAAGCATACTCACCTAGCCGCGTGAGCACTTGATCGACCAGTTCCCACGATTCCGGTGGCTCAATCTTCAAGGTCGGCATAAGCACCGGCTCGGCTCCCAATTCCAGAAGCTGGTCGATCTGCACGTCCGCCTGTTCGTCCGCACGAGTGATTCCGACTCGTTTTCCAAATAGCGATCGGTGTTCAAACCACGCCAGTCGTTCTCGCAGCCGCACACACTCGCCGACAACAATCAACGACGGCGGACGCAACCCAGATTGTGCCGCGTCGTTCGCAATCGTTGCCAGCGTTCCCGTCACTGTGATCTGGTTCGGCCAAGTCGCGTGGCTTATCACCGCGACCGGCGTCTCCGCCGGTTTTCCTGACGCTCGCAACGACTCGACAATCGACCCCAAACGATGCAGGCCCATGTAAAACACGAGCGTTCCGGGAAACCGAGCCAGCGTTTCGTAATCGAGGCTCGTTTCCACTTTGCATGGATCTTCGTGCCCGGTGATGAACGCCACGGCCGACGCATGATCGCGATGTGTCAATGAAATCCCGGCATATTCTCCCGCTGCGATCGCCGCCGTTACGCCGGGGACGACTTCAAACGGAATTCCCGCGTCTGCGAGTGCTGTTGCTTCTTCGCTCCCTCGGCCAAAGACGAACGGATCGCCACCTTTCAGCCGGACCACCGTCTTGCCGGACTTCGCGAAATCAATCAACTGCCGATTGATATCGTCCTGATCGAGCCGCCGCTGCCCGCCGTCACTCACGCGGCAGGTCCGAATCGCATTCGCCGACGTGTGTCGCAACAGCAGCGGGTTCACCAAACCGTCGTAAAGTATGACGTCCGCGCGACGCAAGCACTCGCGCCCGCGCAACGTCAACAAGCCGGGATCGCCCGATCCCGCTCCAACCAAATACACAACTCCGCGTGCTGCTGACACACAGGCCCTCGCTCAAGTTCTCGACATCCCGGAACCAAACCGCCGGATCAACGAAAAGACCGGGCACAGATCGGCAATTGATCCCAACGACGGGGAACACTTATCACGCACTTGGCGCGACGCGTCAACTCAACCGCTAAAATCGCAGTCACAGGAGCGTCTGAGCTAAGTAGCTTTAGTCGCTACCGCGACTCGCATCCGCACCAAGCGGGGAACGTCCGACACGTCGAGTTGCTAAGCCTTGACCTTCAAGCGGGTCGCTTCACCCACAAATTCCAGATAGGCTAGAAACGCGCCATCCGCCAGACGGCGTCGAGCAACTCGGACCACTCGGGTATATCCACCATCTCGCTCTAAAAACTTTGGAGCAATCTGATTCACCAGCAGCTTGACGACGCTGCGGCTGCGGAACACATCAAACAATTGACGCTGCCGTTGAATGAACAGCGACTGCGCCTTCAACCACACTTGACCGGCATCGGACTTTCGCCATTCCTTCCAAGCGTCGCTACCACGTTCGTGTGTACAGATCAGCTTGGCCGCTTCCGCTTCCGCTCGCTTGGCCTTTATAGCGGTCGTCACCAATTTCTCGATGAACGGACGGCATTCCTTCGCCTTGGCCAAAGTCGTGCGAATCCGGCCTGTCGCTTGCGATTTGATCTCCACTTCGCGATCGCAAGTCAGAATGAGTGCGCGGCTCAAGTTGCGCATCAGCGCCGCGCGATGCGGACTCGTCCGCCCCAGATGCCGGCCTTTTTGTCGGTGACGCATGTCAAACCACCACAACCACGGTTTTTCACAAAATTTTTCAGCGAGCCGCGCTCACCTATTACGTTTTCCAATCGCTCCGGCTTTTCACATTCTGAGTGTCACTAGGACCGCGCTGCCGCAGACGCACGAGACATCTTCATTCCGAGCCGCAAGCCAATCAAGCCCAACCGCTCGCGAACTTCGACCAAGGTCGTTTCGCCAAAATTGCGGACCTGCAACAACTGCTCTTCGCTACGGGTCACCAAATCGCGGATAGTGTTGATCCCTTCCGACTCCAAGCAATTCGTCGCCCGAACCGACAAGTTCAACTCCGCCAAACTTTGGCCAAGTTTTTCTTCGAGTTCCAAATCGACCGGCGAATAACCCGTCGAATCAAGCATCCCTCGAAGGCCACCTTCCGGGCTGATTTCGGCTCCGTTTTCGCGGAAAGACACAAACGGAGTTAGGTGCTTTCGCAAAATCTTAGCCGCTTCGACCACCGCCATCTCTGGCGAGATCGTGCCGTTCGTCCAAACTTCCAGCACGAGCTTGTCGTAGTTCGTGCGTTGTCCGACGCGAGTATCTTCAATCTTATACCGAACCCGCACAACTGGCGAGAAGATAGCATCCAACAACAACACGCCCGGTTCTTCGTCATGGGACGCGTGAAATTCCGATGACGGGATGTACCCGCGCCCGTTTTCGACGGTTAGTTCAACGTTAAACGGCACGTCGTCAGTCAACGTCGCCAAAATCATACTTTTGTTCAGAATCTCAACCTGGTCGCTCGAAATGATGTCGCCCGCCGTAACAACTCCACGCTGATGTTTTTCGATCCTAAGCGTCTTCTGAGTCGAACTGTGATTCTTCACCACCACCGATTTTACGTTAAGGCACAAGTCGGTGACATCTTCGACTACACCGGGCACGGTCATGAACTCGTGCTGGACTCCCTGAATTCGAATTTTTGTAACCGAGCTTCCTTCCAAACTGGACAACATTATGCGACGCAGGCTATTGCCGATCGTGGCACCAAAACCGCGCTCAAACGGTTCAGCAACGAACATACCGTAGGTGGGCGTCGCGGTTGTCGGTACCATCGCAACTTTGCTCGGAAGCTCCAATCCTCGCCAACGAATTCGCATGTCTTGCTTCTCCCCCAAAAACCTCGAAATAACAACCGAAGACTTCCACCGGCACAGCGTGACTAGACGCGACGCTTCTTAGGCGGGCGGCAGCCGTTGTGCGGTAGAGGAGTAATATCTTCGATCGTCCGCACCACGATCCCGGAAGTCTGTAATCCGGTGATCGCGCTCTCGCGGCCCGATCCAGGACCATTCACACGCACTTCCATCTCTCTAACGCCAAACTTCGCCGCCCGTTCCGCACAAATTTCCGCCGCACGCTGAGCAGCGAACGGCGTACTCTTGCGGCTTCCTTTGAAACCCGCAGTACCCGCAGTGGCCCAACACAAAACATCACCTCCGGGATCGGTTACGGTGACAATCGTGTTGTTGAACGTCGCTTTGATATATGCGACTGCCTTGTTCACATGACGTCGAACTTTTTTCTTTCCCGCTGCCACAACCGCACCCCCTCTGACTCGAATCCTCATCAGCTACAATTAACCGCACAAGCCGGCTAACTGCCGGTGAATTTACCAATTAAGTTTCGAATGAACCGCTTGCGTAATTCGTGGCCATATCCGCCCGACCGGTGAAAATAATGCCGCGCAAACCGATTAGTGCTTCATGTCCTTCACGCCCTTTTTACCGGCCACAGTCTTCTTCACACCTTTGCGTGTGCGGGCGTTTGTCCGAGTTCGCTGACCGCGAACCGGCAAATTTCGTCTATGCCGCATGCCACGGTAAGATTTGATGTCTTTCAATCGACCAATGTCCTGTTGGATACTGCGTCGCAACTGTCCTTCGACCACCACCTCTTTATCGAGATAACTGTTGATCTTGGCGATACCGTCGTCCGTGAGTTGTCCCGCCTTTTGTCGCGGATCCAAACCCATCTGATGGCACAACTTGAGCGCCACCGGCTTCCCGACACCGTACAAGTACGACAAAGAGATATACAGGAATTTATCGTTTGGAATATCGACACCCTGAATACGTGGCATCGTTTTGCTCCTTAGCCTTGTCGCTGTTTGTGACGTGGATCCAGTCGGCAGACAACGTACATCCGCCCACGACGGCGTACGACTTTGCAGCCTTCACAAATCCGTCGAATACTCGACCGAACTTTCATAATTCACTCCACATTGTGGCTCAGCGTTCTGCGTCACAATTCAAGAACGGTGACGTCGAGCCACATTCTCTATGCTTCCGTCAAACCTGTCTGATTTCGCACCAATAAATGGCTGTCGATTCGTTGAATTAGATCAATCGACACTGACACCACAATCAACAAACCTGTCCCACCGTAAAACCCAGCGATCAACATGTTCACTTTAATCACACTCGCGATGATCATCGGAAGTATAGCCAGTACGCTCAAAAACGCCGCGCCGACGAAGGTGATCCGAACCACCACTTGCTCAAGATAACCGGCCGTCCTATCCCCTGGACGATAACCAGGTATAAAACTCCCGTAATCCTTGAGGTTGTTGGCAATTTCTTTCGGATTGAACGTGACCGCCGCCCAAAAATACGAAAAGAAGAAGATTAACCCGGCATAGCTCATGTAGTACAACGCCGGTAAATTCACAAATTGATTGAAGAACGGAATATCCAGACGCTCCAACAACTGGTGGTATAGATAGCCCGGGATCATCAAAATACTAGACGCGAAAATGATCGGCATCACACCCGATTGATTCAGCTTGAGCGGCAAGTAATGTTCCGAGCCTCCAAACATACGCCGACCGCGCACATGTTTTGCACTTTGAACGGGAATTCTCCGCTGAGCCTGTGTAACGAAGATCACCGCCAGCACAATTGCCACGAACAAAGCGAACAACAGCAGCAGTCGATCTACACCTGCCTCTGAACCAATCGACGCTCCATGAGTCAACATCGGCTCCACCAACTGAAACACGGCGCCAGGCATTTGAGCCATGATTCCAGCCATAATCAACAAGCTGATGCCGTTACCAATACCAAAAGCATCAATCTGTTCGCCGATCCACATCAAGAACAACGTTCCTGCGGTCATCATCAAAGCTGTCGAGGTGATATAAAACCAACCTTCGTAACCCGCCAATATCATCTGATCTCCGCCCAACCCGCCACTTGTCATCGCACTAACCCAGGCCAAGCTCTGCAGAAACGCCACTGGCACCGTCGCCTGCCTAGTCAGTTCATTCAACTTCCGCCGGCCCGATTCACCTTCTTTTTGTAGTCTTTCCAACGGAGGATAAACCGTGGCCAGCAACTGAAACACAATCGAGCACGAAATATATGGCATGATCCCAAGGCCGAAGATCGTATTGTAGCCGACTTGCGACGCCGAAAACAACGACGCAGTCTGTAACATCGATCCGATGCCACCCATTCCGCCGCTCAAAATCTTCTCGATGTTGGCCTGCATTAAATCCTGGTTTACGACCGGCAACGGAACCCAGAATCCCATGCGGTAAACAGCCAACAGTACGATCGTGACCACCAACTTACGCCGGAGATCTGGAATCGCCAAAATTGAAATTAGCTTCTGTAACATGATCGATTCGCAGCCTGACCGTTTGACTTGAGCGACAGATCGGGACTCCGTCCCGGCCTATCGTCAACCATCAATCCTTAGTAACGAACTTACCTCCCGCTGCCTCGATTTTTTCCAGAGCACTTCGACTCGCATACTGAGCCTCGACCGTCAACGCCCGTTTCAAATCCCCCGACCCCAACACCCGTACTGTCCGAGTTCGCCGGGGAATCAATCCCGCAGCGGCTAGCACTTCTTCATTGATGACCGAAATTTGCGAATCCAGCTTTTCAAACGACCCTATGTTTACAATCGCGATTCGTTTTTGCGCCGAGTAATCCCCGGCCGAAAAGCCTCGTTTTGCGATGCGCCGGAACAACGGCATCTGACCACCTTCGGCCCCCAGACGTCGCTTATTACCGGATCGCGATCCCGCCCCTTTGTGCCCTCGTCCCGAAGTCTTGCCGTGACTTCCGATACCACGTCCAATTCGCTTGCGGTTCGGACCTTTCGGACCAGCGGCCAAAGTCATTTCATCAGCACGCATTTCTTATTACCTTTCAAGCAGACTCCTGCCGTATATCTGATCGGATCCAATCGCGACGACTAGACTTCCACGCCCCGCAATCGAGCCACCTCATCGCGAGTCCGTAACTGCTTGAGCGCCTCGAACACCGCCTTAACCAAAGTCAGCGGGCAGTTAGAACCAAAACTTTTCGTCAACACGTCCGACAGCCCGACACTGGTCAACACCGAACGCACCACGCCACCAGCGATCACGCCGGTTCCTGGACTGGCTGGAATCAAAACCACACGAGACGCACCATATCTACCATCAACTCGATGCGGAATCGTCTTGTGAATTAATGGCACCTTGATGCGCGTCCGTTCTGCCGAACGAGTCGCTTTCTCCACGGCAACGGGTACTTCCAAACCTTTGCCGTAACCCCAACCGACGCTCCCTTTGCCATCCCCAACAACGACTAACCCCGTGAAACTAAACCGACGGCCACCTTTCACCACACAGGCGCAACGCCGAATCTGAATCACGTTTTCAACATGGTCGGATTTATTCCGATCCGACTTTTCCGCCCGATGTTCAGCCACGGTTACCTCGTCCCTTTGCAATGATTATTAGAACTGCAAGCCGGCTTCACGAGCACCGTTTGCCAGCGCGGCAATCCGACCATGATAGCGATACGCACCACGGTCGAAGACTACTTCTGAAATACCCTTTTTTAAGCATCGCTCGGCCAACGCCTTGCCGATCACAGTGGCCGCTTCCGTGTTGCCCCCGTTTTTCAATTGGCCGCGAAGATCTTTTTCGGACGTACTTGCCGAGACCAGAGTTACACCCTGCGCATCATCGATAACCTGAGCGGAGATGTGCTTATTCGATCGAGTAACCGACAACCGCAGACGGCCATTAGCCGACCGCCGAACCTGATTTCGCACGCGCCATTCGCGCCGTTGACGACGATTTTGAAGACTTCGCAAAACTGACATGACTTTGTTCGCTTCTCAATGTTCGCTATTCGAAAACCCGAAACGCCAGCTAACGCCGACGATTAACAACGCAATGTTCGATTTTTCGTAGAGCGCTGGCACTCGCTGCGCTTTGGGATACTTCTTGCGACTGTTTTACTTACCGGCCGCACCAAATGCCTTACCTGCTTTACGGCGAATGAACTCACCCTGATACTTAACACCCTTGGCCTTGTACGGATCTGGCACGCGGCTGGCACGCACTTGCGCTGCAAACTGTCCCACTGCTTGCTTGTCCGCACCAGCTACCACCAAATGTGTATTGTCTGGCGCAGTCAGCGTGATGCTGGTCGGGATGTCAAATAGGACTGGCTTCGAATACCCGACAGACAACTCCAACTTCTTCCCTTTGATCACGCACTGATAACCGACTCCCGACAACTCTAAACGCTTTTCAAATCCTTGATGTACTCCGGTGACGGTATTCTGTATCAACGCCCGATATAGCCCATGCATCGCCTTCTCACTTCGGCCCAGCCCGCTAACCGAGACACTCAGCGAACTGGCATCACGCGCAACGTTAATTCCAGCTGGCAAAGGAAGCGACAAACTTCCTTTCGGGCCTTTCGCACTCAATTGCCCCACAGCCAAGTCCACTTGGACGCCTGCAGGAACGATAACCGGCATTTTTCCGACTCGTGACATACTAGCCACCCAATCCAAACTTTGTGTTCCAAACTCGCTGTATTGCGTCGTAATTTATACGCCACAACGCTCACCGCCGAATTAAATTACCTCAGGCTTCGCGTTACCAAATCTCCAACAACGCTTCGCCGCCAATTCCACGAGCGGCCGCCTCGCGATTGCTCAACACTCCTTGGTTCGTCGATAGCACCAAAATTCCCAAGCCGTTCAATACCCGAGGCATCTCACCACGTCCGTAATAAACGCGACGACCTGGCTTGCTGACTCGACGAATCCTTCGCACCACTTGTTCGCCCGCCGGACCATATTTCAAACTCACCCGCAACGTAGCTCCCGGTTGGCCGGCGATTTCAACGGTCTCGTGTTCCCAAATGAAACCTTCACGCACCAGGACACCCGCAATTTGTGCCTTCAATATCGATTTAGGCATGTCCACATGTGCCGCTTCATTGGACAGTCCGTTGCGAATTCGGGTCGCCATATCGGCGACGGGGTCAGTCATCATCGTGCGCACCCATAGGTTGGGAACTTTCCCGACCGGTTCTTTCAGCCCAAAGATTTACCAACTCGCCTTCTTCACGCCCGGAATCATGCCTTCTAGGCTGTACTTCCGGAAGCAAATTCGGCACAACTGAAATTTTTGATACACGGCTCTCACACGGCCACACACCTGACATCGACGTTCGCGCCGGACCGCGAACTTTGGTACTCGTTTTGCTTTTGCGATTTTCGCCTTCGTCGCCATCGTCACACCGTTTTCGGATGAATTTCACGTATTTCTATTCACTAAACCCGGAAAGGAACACCCAACTCCGCCAACAACATTCGACCCTCGTCGTTCGTCTTCGCCGTGGTGACGAACGTAATATTCATCCCCTGTGTGAATTGTACTTTATCAGCCGGAATTTCGGGAAACACCATTTGTTCGTTCAGGCCGGTTGAAAAATTCCCTTTGCCGTCGAATGACTTCGGATTCAGTCCGCGAAAATCGCGCACGCGAGGCAATGCCAACACGATAAACCGATCCAGAAACTCGTACATCCGCTTACCACGCAACGTGACACAGCAGCCAATCTCCATGTTCTCTCGTAACCGAAACGCGGAAACCGCGATCCGCGACTTCTTGATGCTCGGCTTCTGGCCGGTGATCATTCCCAAATGACTTACCGCTTCATCCAAACGTTTGCGTTCCTGGGTCGCTTTCCCCACGCCCATGCTTACCACGATCTTGCTCAACCTTGGCAGCGCCAACCGATTTTTTACCGACATTTTCTCGGCCAACTTCGGCAACACCACGTCGTTGTAAAACGTCTGCAATCGAGCCATGACAAACCGCCACCCAATTTTTTGTAGCTACTTGGTACCTGAATCCTCAAAGTATTCAGCGTCCCTAAATGCTAGTGATTTCAGCAACGAGTCTTGAAATTTCTACTAAATACTTTTTTCGCATTTGCCACAAACACGCCGACGACTTCCGTCCACCGCCACCGACTTTACACGTACACCACGATTACAAGACGGGCAATGCAACGCCAATTTTGAAATCCGAATAGCCACAGGCAAAGTAACTCGACCTCCTTGCGGACTTTTCGGATGTCCTCGCTTCACATGTTTGAACGCCTTGCCGATTCCTTCGACTACAGCCGTCCCTGAGCTCCTATCGATGGACACGATTTTCGCCGGGCCGGCGCCCCGAAAATTACCGCTCAATACCACCACCATGTCCGCGCGACGCAACTTCATGTCTACACTACCTCCGTCGCTAGGCTCACAATTTTCATAAACTTCCGGTCACGCAATTCGCGAGCCACCGCCCCGAAGATCCGCGTGCCACGCGGATTCAAGTCGGCGTCCAAAAGCACCGCCGCATTGCTATCAAAACTTACATAACCACCGTCGTCACGGCGACACTTCTTTTTTGTGCGTACGATAACAGCCTTCGCAACTTGTCCTGACTTGACTGCTCCGCCCGGGATCGCCTTTTGAATACTCACTACTATGACGTCACCCAAACCCGCCGTCCGACGACTAGAACCACCCAACACCTTGATGCAACGAGCAGTCTTTGCGCCAGTATTATCTGCGATATCAACCATCGTTTGCATCTGAATCATGACTGAATTTCCTTACGCTTCCAACGGCCACCAAGACTCACTCAACGCCAACTACTTCGCTCCACTCTTCGTAACGACTCGCAACAACACCCACCGTTTTTTACGTGACAACGGTCGCGACTCAACCAATTCCACGACGTCCGAAAGGTTCGCTTCTTCCTTCTCATCATGCGCCAAGAAAACAGTCTCTAGATTAAGGTACTTACCCGTGACCTGATCTTTTACTCGCCTCGGCACCGAGACGCGAATTGTCTTTTGCATCTTGTCCGAGGTCACTTTGCCAATCACCTGACGTTTCATCGTGTCCGCCCTCAAATCCAACTTAAACTTTTTTCTGTTTCTGCAACGTTAACACGCGGGCCAAATCTTTCCGAATCTCGCGACGTTTTTTTGCTTCGCTGGAATTCGCCGAGACAGACGACACATGCCGTAACAACTCCGATTCCAACGCCAACTGCGTTTGTTTCAACTGATCCGCCGACTGAGGCCGAAGTTCTTTCGCTTTCATCGCCTAGTACTCCACGTCACTGGTCCGACCGTCTCTAACCCAACCCAGCGCACCCCGCGACCGAGTCCCTCGCAACCACTACCGAGCGGTACGTCCAACCAATGCCACTCTTAGCGGCAACTTATGGGACACACGAGCAAAACATTCACGAGCCGCTTCATGTGAAACCCCTGCCAATTCAAACAACACCGTACCCGGTCGAATCACCGCCACCCAGTGGTCCGGTTCTCCTTTTCCTTTACCCATCCGGGTTTCCAGTGGGCGCGCTGTAACGGGCTTGTTCGGGAAGATCCGAATGTAGAGCTTCCCTTCGCCGCGAATATACTGATTCGCCGCAATTCGGCACGCTTCGATGGTCGTCGCTTTAACGTGACCGGTGTCTAGCGATTGCAGACCCCAGTCACCAAAAGAGACTTTGTTACCACGCGTTGCGTTACCGTTTATGCGACCTCTTTGGTTTTTGCGGTGCTTGACCCGCTTCGGCATGAGGGCCATTTAGACTCACTCCCTCTGTAAACGGTCCGTTATCAATCCAAACTTTACAACCAATCAACCCTTGAGCGGTCTTCGCCTGCGCGAAACCGTACTCAATCTTTCGCAAAATCGTCGACAATGGGATCGAACCGCGGTGCGCCTTTTCGGTACGCGACATTTCAGCACCGCCCAGCCGACCCGACAACTGAATCTTCACACCGAAAGCTCCAGCCTCCATGACGGTATCAAGCGATTTCTTCATCGCACGCCGAAAACTGGTCCGCTTGAGCAACTGCTGAGCGATATCCTCCGCAATGAGTATCGCGTTCCGATTCGGGTTCTGCACTTCGACAATCTTTAAATCCATGCGGCGGCCGGTAAACTCCTCCAACTCAGCCTTCAACTTGTCAACCTCTTGTCCCTTGCGACCAATGATAATACCAGGACGTGCCGTATGAAGATGCACTACCACTTGGTCGCGCGTCCGCTCAATCTCAATTCGCGGGATCCCAGAATACTGATACTTCTCCATAATATACTTGCGCAACCGAAAGTCCTCAGCCAGTAATGCACCGAACTCTTTCTTCGGAGCATACCACCGGCTCTTCCAACTGTCGGTAATTCCCAACCGAAATCCCGTCGGATTAACTTTTTGTCCCATAGTTGCTTCACCACTAAAAAGATTTCATAGGTTGGAACTCCGTCCCGACCAGCCCAAAACAACCTCGGCTCACCTACATCTCTGGCACATCAACTGCCACAAAAATGTGCGACAACCGTTTCCTGATCACGAACGCTTGACCGCGAGACATAGGACGAATCCGACGCATGATCGGCCCCGTTCCAATCGCCACATGCTTCAATACCAAGTTATCCACATTACGAACGCCGCGATCTTCGGCGTTAGCCACAAGCGAGGCCAAACACTTCTGAAACAACTTCGCCCCACGGTTCGGAAGAAACTCCAACGACGCCTGTGCCGTACGCAATGTCCGTCCTCGAATCAAGTCCGCAGTTGGCTTCAATTTACTGGACGCAATCCTAGCAAACTTAACCGTACTGCGAATCTGTTTGATTTTATTTTGAACTTGTGCCATGACCGCCATTCCGAACGTTAATCACCAACAGACCACAGCTTTTTGCTTATGCGTTTTTTAAGGCCGGGAGAGCACACCAACCTACAAACTACTTCTTGCCTCTGGCGCCGTGCCCCTTGAATGTTCGAGTTGGCGAGAACTCCCCCAACTTATGCCCGACCATCTCATCCGTAACGTACACGGAGAGATGCACTTTCCCGTTGTGCACCAAAAATGTATGTCCGACAAAATCCGGCGAGATTGTTGAACGGCGCGCCCACGTCTTAATCGGCTCACGCCGCCCAATGGATTCCGCGTTCTCGATGCGCTTCAACAACTTCGCATCAACATACGGACCTTTTTTCGCTGACCGAGCCATCGATCCACCTCACGCAACAAATCTCTTTGTCGCCGAACTATTGATACCTAACAATTACACGCTGTGAACCCGAACGATTTCGAATTTTTGAATTTGAAAAACTACAGCACCTGTTGCCCGTATCTGCGCGAACTGCGCCGTCGCAGAATCGCGTTCTTCGACGGCTTCCGCGGCTTTCGCGTATTGCCGCCCTTTGCAAGCTTCCCCGTCGGACTCACCGGATGCCGTCCACCTTTTGTGCGCCCTTCACCGCCACCGTGCGGGTGATCGATTGGATTCATCGCCGTACCACGCACGGTCGGCCGAATCCCTCTCCAGCGATTCCGTCCAGCCTTACCAATCGTCACCATGTTGTGATCAGTATTCCCGACTCGCCCGATTGTCGCTTTGCACGCAACCGGAACACGCCGCACCTCACCGGAAGGTAACGTAATCTGAGCCCAAGCTTTTTCACGAGCATTCAAGACCGCAGCAGTTCCAGCCGCTCGGCACATCTTAGCACCGCCACCTGGAACCAACTCGATGTTGTGGATGGTCATCCCCAACGGAATTTTTTCAAGCGTCATGCACGTCCCAACCACCGGTTCAGAACCGGTGCCGGTTTCGACCTTCCCGCCGACTTTCATTCCCTCGGCCGCCAAAATGAATCGCTTTTCACCGTCTTGATACTGAATCAAGGCCAACCGCGCCGAACGACACGGATCGTATTGAATCGAGTCAATCGTGGCCGGATCATTCCGACCCCGGAAGCTATCCACAATCCGGTACATCTGCTTGTGGCCACCACCTATATGCCGCTGAGTTATCCGTCCATGATGATTACGGCCGCCAGTTTTCTTTCGGCGACGGACCAACCCTTTCGGCGCTTTGGCCCCTTTCGTCAATTCCGAAAAGTCCGATACGCTCGCACCGCGTCGGCCAGCACTCGTCGGTTTGTAATTACGAAGCGTCATTAAATTGCCTCATCGCTGGCTAGAACGGCAGCGTTTCATCCTTATGAATGGTGACGATCGCCTTTTTCCAGGCTGGCAGCCATCCTTTTTGCACTCTAAATCGCTTCGGCAATTCTTTGTAAAGCTGAGTACGCACCGCGTCGACACGAACTCCAAAGGCTTCTTGAACTGCCTTGCGAACCAATTCCTTAGTCGCCGCTACCGGAACCCGAAAGCTGAACTGATTCAACTTCGCCTTCTGGAAAGTCGACTTTTCCGTCACCAAGTTAGATAACAGAACTTGATATATCTCTAGTGGTACACTGCCGCCGTACATCGAACTAAGCCTTAAACCGAGTCAAACAACCATCCAAAGCCTCGCGAGTCATCACGACATAACGATGCTTCAACAAGTCATACGAATTCAACCACGCCGAAGTCGTCAAACTCAGACGCGGAATGTTGCGAGTCGACAGCCACGCCATCCGATCGTAATCCCCGACCACAATCAAACAACTCTTTCCGGCCACTGCCAACTTCTTCAACAGCGAAGCCACTTCCTTCGTCTTCGGTGCCACCATCTTAAACTGATCAACGACGATCACTTCACCGTCTCTCAGCTTACCAGCCAGCGCCATCCGCGTCGCCACTCGCAACGCCTTTTTTGGAAGCCGATATCGCCAATCCTTGGGAAGCTTGCCGAACGCATTACCGCCGCCGACCCGCACCGGAGTCCGCTTCTGTCCCATACGAGCTCGGCCCGTACCCTTTTGGCGAAACAGCTTCGCCTTACTCCCCGAAATCAAACCCTTGGTCTTGAAGGCTGCCGTCCCCTGACGCTGACACGCCTCATACATGCAATACGCATCGCGCAACAGCCGCGGCGTGATCTTGGATTCAAGGATCGCCGCATCGACTTCGACGCCGCCAACCTTTTCACCCGCCGCGTTTTTCACATCCAAAGAGGCCATTTGATCACCCTAGAACCGTCGCTTAACTCTCCGAGCCCAGCATTATTTGTATTGTTATTTTTTTCGCGCCAGCTCGCCCCAAAGGATCATGCGACTATTTTTTCTGATTCGGCTCGACGCCGAGAGCCAAGCTACTCCGTGGCGGCTCTTTCGGAAACCGAACCATCACCACACCACCGTTCGGACCAGGAACTGAGCCGCAAATCAACATCAGATTTTGCGCCGCATCCACGCCAAACAGCTTAAGATTGCGAATGGTCGCCCGTTCATTTCCCCAGCGGCCAGCCATTTTCGCGCCCTTAAAAACGCGACCAGGGTAAGTGTTCTGCCCCACCGACCCGCCTGAACGATGCACTTTCTTCACGCCATGGGCCGCCCCCAAGCCGGAAAAATTGTGACGCTTCATCACACCCGTGAAGCCGCGGCCTTTTGAATTGCCGACCACATCCACGAAATTCTTCTCAGCGAACAATTCAACGGTCAGCGTCTCACCAACCGATCGCCCAACCGGCTCATCCGCAAAACGAATCTCGCGAACCACTCGCGCCGGCTCGCCGCCAACCTTTGCAGCACCAGGCTTCTTGCGAGCCTTCGATTGCGCCGACAACTCCAACTCTGCAACCTGTCCGCGCTCAGCACGAGTTGCCAGCCGACGAGGCTTTTCCTCAAAGCCGATCTGCACGGCATGATAGCCATCAGACACCGGCGACTTAATCCGCAAGACACGGCACGGTCCCGCCTGAACGAGCGTGACGGAAACCGCCCGCCCGTTTACATCGATGACCTGCGTCATTCCAATTTTTCGACCCAACAGAAACATATTCCCCTCGCAGTCAGCACCTTAAGCCGCAAGCTGGGCCATTCATGACTGATAACGACACGGGGCCCCTAGCCGTGAAGCGAAGAAGCCTTGATCTTGATGTCAACCCCGGCAGGCAACGACAGGCGATTGAGAGCATCAATCGTTTTTCCTGTCGGCTGCACAATGTCGATCAGCCGCTTGTGTGTACGGATCTCGAATTGCTCGCGCGACTTCTTGTCAATGTGCGGGCTTCGCAGAACCGTATAACGTTCAATCCGTGTTGGCAGGGGGATTGGCCCCCGAACATCCGCTCCCGTGCGCTTGGCCGTATCGACGATCTCCGTCGCCGATTGGTCCAGCACCGAGTGATCGTAAGCTTCCATCCGAATGCGAATGCGCTCTTGACTCATTCAGGACACCGTTCGTTCTTCGCTGCCTAAGTTCCAAAATCTAAAACGCTTACCGCCATTCGACACTCCGACCGCTGTCGGAGCACCGTTTGGAAGGGGGCGAAAGATACTGGTGCTCAATTTCTTTGTCAAACGACCGGCAGCATTCTCCAAAGATTTCTTCATTTGCGTTTATCGTTGCACCTTCGGCGCATTCGTGGTACGAGACTTCTTCGCGACTGAGCGGGTAAATAGCCAGCCAAAGATCGCGTCGAACCTGAAAATGCAGCACTTCCAGCCAAAGTCCAAACTGAACGACGGATAGCGCATCAGTTTTCGGAGGATCTTCAAACATGCTGACGATGCTGGGAAGTCCGCGACGGTGTTGTGACGGGATCACTCGGCGAGAGACCTTGCAGGCCGGGGCGCTGTCAGCCATCGGTGGGTTTGGGCTTCCGCAGATGTTGGCGGCCGAGCAATCAGGGGCGGTTGGGCACGGGCGAGCAAAGAATGTGATCTTTGTCTTTTTGCTCGGCGGCGCAGCGACTCAGGACATGTATGACCTGAAGCCGCATGGGCCGTCCGAAACGCGCGGTGAATTTCAGTCGATCGCGACCAATGTCCCCGGCATCGACGTTTGCGAACACCTGCCAAAATTTTCCAAGTGGGCGCATCGCACGGCGTTCATTCGGTCGGTCAACCACAAGGCGGGATGCCACAATTGTCTGCCGTGTTACACCGGCTACGACCTCACGCCCCCCGATCAAAATCCGCGAGACACCGATCCGCCAAGCATCGGTTCGGTTTGCGAATGGCTCAGCGCTGGGCGGAAAGATTTGCCGGAATACGTCTTCATGCCGGTGTGGCTCGGCTGGGGCCAAGCATTTCGTCGAGCCGGGCCATATGGCGGGTTTCTCGGCAAACGCTTTGATCCGCTGACGACTGAATCGATGCCGTACTACGACAAAGATGGGTTCGCGCCGCTACCCGGGAATCCGCAGATCGTGCGCGGTGCTCCGCAGTTGCCGAATAGCGTACTAAAAGATGGCATGACCGTGGATCGACTGAACTCGCGGCGATCGTTGTTGCAGCAGATTGACGATCAGCGCCGGCAAGTCGATCAAGTTTTGGCCGCTTCAACCGCGACGTCGTCATTTGACCGCAATCAACAGCGTGCGTTCGACGTGCTGACGTCATCGAAACTCCGCTCGGCATTTGATCTTTCCGGTGAAGACCCGAAGACAGTCGATCGCTATGGCAATACGTTGTTTGGCAATTCGACACTGATCGCGCGGCGGCTTATTGAGCAGGGCGTGCGATTCGTCAACGTGACGTGGGATTTGTTCTGGGGTCCGGTCAATGTTGATTACGACGCGTGGGACACGCATCAAAAAAACTTCCACATCCTAAAAAACAACAAGCTCCCCGGCTTCGATCAAACGATATCCGCGCTGTTCGAGGATCTGGAGGCTCGCGGGCTGTTCGACGACACGCTGGTTGTGGTCACGAGCGAAATGGGCCGTACGCCGCGAATAAACGGCAACTCCGGCCGTGATCACTGGACGTTTTGCTATGGCTCACTGATGGCCGGCGCGGGAATCAAAGGTGGTACGGTTTACGGCGCTTCCGATTCGCAAGCGGCTTACGTCAAAGACAAGCCGGTTCGCCCCGCCGATCTCATCGCGACAACGTACCGCTGTCTCGGTATCGACCCGGATTTCCGAGTCCCCGACCACAACAACCGCCCCGTTGAAATCTCACAAGGTGGTTCGCCGATCGACGAGATTCTGATCTAACCTGGAGTGCTGCATCGAACCGCGGCACTACGGTTCGTCTCATCGCGCCGTCACGGTCTCGTGATTGTTGAGCAGCACATGGATCAGATTTTCGCTGCTTCGCTGGATGGTATACGCAGACGGCGCAACTTTTCTGTTGGTCGTGGTTTTGAACGCCGTCGGCTTATCATCCAGGGCGAAAATTTTGCGGGTGATTGGTCAGAAACGATTCACACACGGCCAAATCCGACTCGGTTGGCAAACGAGTCAGGAAATGCTCGAAGGCGAGTGACACAAAGGCTCGTCGACCGGGAGGCGTGTTCAGCCACATGTGGTCGGAGCTGACCGATTCGCTCGCCGCACGATTGGACAGTTTCCCTGCGACTATTCGCGATTGAGTCAGCTTTATCCCGCTGTTGGCGGTCGCCAGCGATCGTTTCGTTGCGGCGCTGACCATGGTTGGATGCTCTGGCACTGGCAACCTAAAGTGCCAGCCATCAAGCATGTCCAACCTAACCCACCGCGCCACTCCTCGACTCTACTTTTCAGCTTCGCTTGCGCTTTGGGTTCTTGTGTTGGCTTGGCGTTGGCGGTGATATTTCCAGCCGGGAACAAAGAAGCTCAGGCTGGAGGTGATGCCGAACAAAGTCAGGCGGAAATCGGGAATCGGGGTGAGCGGCATCAGGGCCATGCCGACGGCGGTGGCGAACATCGCGGCGGCTTGAATGTAGAACGCGCCGGAGAGGATGCCGGCCTTGACTAGAAAGACCATGCCACTGACCAGGCCCAGGACCGGCGAGAGTGACATCACCGGCAGATTGAGCGTGGCTTCGATCGCGTACAGCAACACGCTGGCAATCATGCTGCCGGCCCAAGTATGAGCGATTTGACGTTCGACGAACGTGATCGGACCGGCTCGGCGGCGGAGGTTCCAAAAGATCGCAGCCCAAGCTCCTAGCAGCACTCCCCAGAGTCCGACATACGGCCAGCGATCGGTGACGCCGCGAAACTGCATCACGTTGGTCAGCAGACTCATCAGCAAGACCACGACCGCGTGCAGCATCCACAACAAACCCCAGTTTTGTAGTACGATGGCGTGATGCGTTTCGCGAAAGGCGCGGCTAAGGATTTGCGAGAACTGCGATGATCGCGCGGAGATCGGCTCATTGGCCAGAAACGCCTCGAGGTCGTCGGCCAGTGCGTCGGCCGATTGGTACCGCAAGTCGCTGGGCTTTTGCAGCGACTTGAGGGCGATGAGTTCCAGGTCGGGATCGGCTTTCGGATTGATGACTCGTGGCGGAATCGGGTCTTGTTCGAGTACCAATAAAATGGTGTCAACCGCTGACGCTGCTTGAAACGGAGGTCGGCCGGTGAGCATCGCGTACAAGATCGCTCCCAAACTGTAGACGTCGGTCGCCGGACCAACCTGCCCGCGCTGCCCGGCCGCTTGTTCGGGAGCCATGTAGCTCGGCGTCCCCAAGATCGCGCCGGTGATCGTCAAACTGGCTGGCTGCTGAATAAGCGTTTCGTCCGACAACGGGTTACCCGATCTGGCTGCCGGATTCGGAAGTCGCTTGGCCAATCCGAAGTCGGTGACATATGGTCGGCCCTCGACATCGATCAAAATGTTCGATGGTTTGAGATCGCGATGCAGGATGCCGTGACGATGCGCCGCGGCGATCGCTCGGCACACCGGGACGAGCAGTTCGGCCGCATCGCGTGCGGGGAACGGGCCATCGGCCAGACGTTTGGCCAATGTCGTGCCCTCGATCAGTGGCATGATAAAAAACGGTTGGCCGTCATACTCGCCGACTTCATGCACCGGCACGACGGCGGGATGCTTCAGCTTCCCGGCGGCTTCGGCTTCGGCTTGAAAGCGAGCGATGTCGCTGTCCGAAGCCAACCGGCCCGGCAAGATCATCTTCAACGCGACGATACGATTCAGGCTGATCTGCCGAGCCCGGTACACGACTCCCATGCCGCCGCGGCCGATCTCCGCTTGCAATTCAAAGTCTCCAAACTGACGCAGCACTGTGGCGGCCGCCGTGGAATTTTCCCGGCGACTTGAGATCGTGGAAGACGCTTCCTGTTCGTCGGCCACAAACTGCGAGAGGTGGCCCAAATCGCTGGCCAACATGGCTGTCGCCCACAACTCTCGCAATTCGGATTCGAGCTCCGGGGCCTCGCAAGTGACAGTCGCAAAGTTGGGCATTCGCCCCTCTCGCGATTCGGCCAACAGTCGCTCGAGCAGGTCAAACAAAAGCACATCGCGGTCGGCGGGCAAAGTCATGTCAAACGCAAGTTCCAGCAACGAGAGACGAATGATCCGGCTGATCACACTAACTCGAAGCGAGCGTCAGGGCGAGCGCACGGCCCGGTCGTACAAGCCCGAACCGCCAGCGCGTGGCTAACCTGTTTGCCCCGCAATAATTAATTAATGTTGCAATTAACACGCGTGCGGGTAGGGCGTGTTTT
>JANMIF010000404.1:0-15237 GCA_031375695.1 Planctomyces sp. | reverse complement strand
CTACGGCACGGTCGGGTTCGACGTGGAGACGAACCGCCGGCTGGGCCTGCTCTTCCCGTGGCTGACCGGCGACCACTGGCTCTGCCTCGGCCCCACCGGCCACTACCGCGGCAGCCCCGGCGTCGAAGACCAATTCGTCTACGTCGCCCTGTTCCCCGACGGCTCCCAACGCACCTACACCCCCGCCGAATTCGCCAAACAGTTCAACTGGAAGAACGACCCGGAGAAGGCGGAGTTGCTCGGCAAGTAGCCGAAGTCGTGAGACTTCGGATTCGTTCCATCGACACACAAGCCCCGAACTCTCACGAGTTCGGCTACGACTTATTGCGACCGGACACCCAATGAGATGAAGAAGCCAACGATCTATCTCGATACGAACATCGTTTCCGCGTTGTATTACGATGGCTCAGACATCAACACGTTGTCGCGGCGGATGGTCACGCGCGATTGGTGGGAATCCGAGCGGACGCATTTTTCGATTCTGGCGTCGTCATTCACGGAACTGGAATTGGCCAGTGGCCACTATCCGCAACAAGATGACTGCCTCCGCTTTGTTCGTCGCCTGAAATATGTTCCCATCACCAAAGCGATCCGAACATTGGCGGAGGCATTGCTGGAAGCCGACATCATCCCCCAGTCCAAGCCTGGTGATGCTCTGCAATTGGCCTTGGCGGCTGGTCATCGAATCGACTACCTGTTGACGTGGAACTACGCCCACTTGGCCAATCCCGTGACACAAGCCAGAACCGGTCGCTTGTTACAAAAATGGAACCTGCGAGAGCCGCTGTTGGTCTCGCCCGAATCCATTCCGCAAGCACGCTTTCATCAAACCATTCGGAGACCCAACGATGATTGATCCCCTCGTCGAAAACTCCCGCCAAGTGCGTGACCAGTTGCTCAAAGAGTTTGGTGGATTGCAGGGACTCTGCGACAAACTGGAAGAGATGGACCGCACCCGCACGCAGAAAACCGCACGCAAACAGCAGCCTCGCAAATCATCGAAGGCCGTCAAACTCTCCGGCTTAAAGCCGTCGAAGTCGTCCTTGTGAATGGCTGACGGTCACGGGACGGCGTGGCTCGACTCGCCCGATTCGATCCCGCGCGCGACTTTGGGACAAACCATTCGGAGACCGAAATCATGATCGATCCTGTGACCGAAGAATGCCGTCGAGTACGCGAAAAAATCGTGGAGCGTTCAGGTGGATTTGACGGGTACTTCGACCAACTCGAGGAATTGGACCGACAACGACTGGCGAAAAAACCTGTGAAGCAAAAGCCGGTCAAGAAAGTTGAGTCAAAGCAACGCAACCGAAAACACCTTGCGTGAGCCCAGGATCGCCGCCTGCTCGGCCAGTACCTGGGCCAGACCGCGCAGTGGCATCCCGACAGCCGCCGCTTCCTGGGTTGGGAGCCGTACTACGGCACGGTCGGGTTCGACGTGGAGACGAACCGCCGGTTAGGAATACTCATCCCGTGGCTGGCCGGCGACCACTGGCTCTGCCTCGGCCCTGTGTTGTTTTTCTTTGGGGGCCACTACCGCGGCAGCCCCGGCGTCGATGACCGTGACTTCGCCCGCGAGAGGAGCGGCAACTCCAGTCAAAAGCCCGAGTCCCAAGAGCCAACCACGAAGCATCAATTTCCCCTCGTTGTTGAACGGGCATTGCGGCGAGGCATATACTGGCCGAGCGAAAGCAAAGAACCTAATTCGAGCGAAAACCTTCCTGTGTGTTGGCTGAGGTCACATGAATGATCGCATCGATGGCCTGCGGCAATTGGTGGAAACACAGCGAACTCGCTGGCAGCGATGGAATTTGTTAGAAGCTTTCGGTTGGACTCTGTCCGCCGTATGGGCCTACTTTCTGGTCGCCGTGCTGGTGGACAACCTCGTTCATCTCCCGATGTGGGGACGCTTGGCGACGGCGGGAGGTTTATGTGCCGTCCTGTTCTGGTTTGGACGTGGCCTGACGCGGCGCTGGCAAGAACGGCACGCAACCGAAGACGAAGTCGCCTTGGCCATCGAACGACGGTTTGCTGGTCAGATTCAAAATCGACTGATCAATACTTTGCAGTTGAGCCGCGAGGCGGCGCTTGGGCAATACGTATTGGCACCAGCGTTGGTTCAAGAGAATTGTCGCCAGCTTTCACTACTTCGGTTGCCGACGGCCGTCGCCGTTCGGCCAGCGGCAATGTGGTTGGCATTGGCGGGAACATTCACCGCCATCGCGGCGATTGGCTGGGCCTGGCAGCCTCAGCGATTTTCCAGTTCCGCCAAGCGGATTCTGTTTCCGTTTGCTACGGTTGATCCGGTCTATCGGACACGCCTGGAGGTTGAGCCGGGAAATATCGAAGCGTCCGGCGATGTCGAAATTCGGGTGCGAATTCTCGGCGAACGGCCGGCCGAAATCAGGATTCTGCTCGACGAACAAAATCGTCGCAGCACGCAATTGGTTTCAGTTCAAAGCGAGACGGTGGCCTACACCCTTCGCAACGTGCAGCGGAGTCTGTCCTACGCCGTGCATGGCGGCGATTTCACCAGTCCGTATTACCGGATCGATGTACCGCCGCTGCCTCGGCTGCAATGGGTCGAGGTCAACTATCACTTTCCGGAGTACACGCGGTTGCCCGACAAGTCGGTGCAAACCAGCGGCGACTTGGAGTCGATCGAAGGAACCCAAGCCCAACTGAAGTTTGTGTTCGATCAGCCTGTGGAAGAAGTCAGGCTGCTGGTTCGAGAAGTCTCTGACGGCACCAGCCGGAACGCGCTAGCGTCCGGTTCTCGCTCAGATCGCACGTCCGAACCGGGGGCTAGCGCCCTGCGACTGATTGACGGCGGTGCGGCTGTTTCGCGTGCTGTCGAATTGAAGAAGCTTAGTGCGACAGAGTTTGCCGGAGAATTCGCTTTGGTGAACGTCACGGAGTACGCGTTGGAAACGCAACGGGCCAACCGATCGCCGCATCTGAGTCCTTGGTACAACGTCCGAGCCGTTGGCGACGAACTTCCCCGTCCTACTTTGGCGGGACTGCCGACGACCGGCGAATTGTCGATCGACTCGGCGATGGCGTTGCAGGTGGATGCGCTGGATGACATTGGGCTGTCGCGCACCGGGTTGTTCTTCCGCAAGGTGAAGTCCCAGGCCAGCGCCGATCCGAGGGAGGATGATGGTTGGATCGCGCTGCAAACTTGGCCCTCGAAAAACGCTCGGCAGACGACGCATGTCGCCGAAATCTCGCCGATGGCCTTTGGTGTTTCGGAAGGGGAGCGGATTGAGCTGGCCGCTCGCGCGTCGGATTTGCGGCCGGATCGTGACGAGGTGTGGACGACGGGGACCACGCACTTGTTGCTCGTGACGGGTGATGGATCGCAGTTGCAGTTGTTGTACGAGCAGATTCTAAAATCCGAAGCGGAGATCGCCGGCTTGATCGCGGTCGAGCAGAAGCTGCACACTGCGCTCGATGTGTTGATTCGCAAGCTCGACGCCGATCCTGCCGCCGATGGAAATGTTCCGGATCGTGTGAAGGGCCTGGTCATGGAAGCGGTGGAGCATTCCAAGACGCAGGATCAATTACGACAGACGGCCGGTCGGATTGCTCGCGAGATGGCCCCGCCGGCCGGCAGTTTGCGACTTTCGGTCGCGATGCTGGCGGATTCGGAAATGATCCGCGTGATCCGCGTGTTGGACAGCGTCGCCACGCGGGATGACGTTGCTGGCCGACGGACCTCCTTTGCCGACGCTCGTGCCACGATGGCTCGCACGCTGCAGAGTTTGCGGGAGATTCACGAGCAGTACAGGCACTTCCGCAAGGAATGGGAATTGGCACATATGACGCCGTTCCTCCGCATGTTGGCGGATCGGCAGGCGATTCTGCGGGATCAATCCTCTCGTTGGGCCGAGCACGACCCATCCCGTGAGCCGCAGGGCGCTAGCCCCGATTCGAGTGGTTCTCAGCAGACTCAAACCGGGGCTAGTGCCCGGCGGCTGATTTCGTCACCGGATCAACCGATGGCAGCACATCAGTCGACCGGATCGCGACGGCAACAAAAACTCACCGAGTTGTGCGGACTGGCCTCCACCGCGTTTTCCGGCCTGGCCGAACGAGCCGCGGAATCCGAGTCACCGTTGAGCGAAGCGTTTGCTCAAACCGCCGACTCGTTAGTCGGAGACGACTTGCTCGCGATGCAGAAGTCGGCGCAGTCAGCGATTGAAGCGAGAAACTGGTCAGTCGCGGCTCAGCAGCAAACTCAGGCGGCGGCATCGCTCGATGAAATCTACAAGAAGCTGCGTGAGGCTCTCGCGGAAGCCGCTCGTCGTCTGTTGGCCGAGAAGTCTGAAAGCGATGAGAGCAAGCTGGAACGTCAGGCCGAGTTGGGAAAGCTCAAGGAAGGTTCCTCCGAAGATCTGCTCGACGAACCCGACGGTCTCAAGCTGGAAGAGATCATCCATCAAGTCGAAGTGGCTCAAGCAAAGAAGAAGAAGGGGGAAGGAGACGACGAATCCAAGCCGAACGACTATCTGTTTCCCGACAGCGCCGTGCCGGGATTGAACGCTCCGGACAAAGGGATTCGGCAGGAGTTCAAGAATCTCAGTCTGGCCAAGACTCCCGGCGGCGAGCCGAGCTTCCCCAATCAGTCCGATCGCAAGGGAAACAAGGTCAAGCCGCACATTCAGGAGAAGTTCGAAGACCTCGTCGGCGATCTGCTGGAAGAGGAAGACGCGATGAAAGAGAACTACGAAACTTACAATCTCAACGCCGCGTTCAACATCAATGAAAAAGGGGACGTCGGCAAACAGGGGGGCGATCTGAATTCGACGGCCGCCTCGGCCGCCACCGGCAATCAAAAGCCTCCCACGACCAACGTCGGCGGAGCATCGCGAGTCGGCCGGCAAGGAGCGCGGGCGCATGGCGTGGCGGTCGGAAATGAATCGATCAATCGCCGAGGCCGGGACAAAGTCCAGGAAGGCCAGGATCGTGTTCCCGATCAGAAGGACACCGTCAAAGAAACCAAGAGCAACGATCCGCAATCCGATACCTCGACCGGCATCGGCGGACGAAAGGTGGAATCGGATGACTCCAAGTTCAGCCTGAGCGACGTTGGCGAATGGACCGACGACATGATCAATCGGATGGACAAGCCGCAAGCAAAGAATTCCATCGTTGAACGTCAGGGAGGAAAGCTCGATGCCAGCGTCGCCGAAATGATGCGCGACATGAACAGCAATCAGGAACAGATCATCGAGCGACTGAAAACGATTCGCAAAGACTTAAAGAATCTCTATCTGCCGACAGAACACCTTGACCAGTTGATTGACCAGATGCAGGCGAATCTGCACAGCCTCAACGACCGGCCTTCGCCAGAAATCTTCCGTTTGCAGCAGCAGACGCTCGAACGAGTTCGCGGAGTGTTGCAAGTCTTTCACCAGTCGCATTCCGGCTTCCAAGCGAGTCTGCCTCGTGAGCAGCATGTCCGAGGTCAAGTACTGGACGACCCGGCCCGATCCGTTCCGCCTGGATACGAGGATGCCGTGAAGACCTACTACCAACGGCTGGCCGCACCGGATCGAACGCCATGAATCTCCCGAAGTGCAAAGTGACGAGCGAAGAGTGCAAAGTGAAAAATGTCTAACACGCAAATCTCCCATCGGCCGCACTTTGAAGTTTGTACTCTTCACTCTGTACTTTGCACTGCAACATCGTTGCGGCGATTGATGCTGGCGTGCTCGACATGGTTTTGCGTTTGCGGTGTAACCGACTTCGCTTTCGCGCAGCGCGAGCTTCGCGTACGCACTGTGCCGGAAACTCCTTTGCCGTTTGTGACCACCGTGGTCTCACCGGCGGCGAGGCATGTCGCGGTCAACGATTTCGCAGGAGTGCTCGCTGTCGGGCATCGCCCGAAATCTCCGGCGCATGTGTCGCTTTTCCGTTTGAATGCTCAAGGAGAGATCGTTCCTGGCGATCCCGTGACGATCGCGCTGCCGAAGCCGGCGGCGCTCGGTGCGCGGCCCAACCATGTGCTCGGTCTGCTTTCTCATCCTCGGCTGCCGCTGCTTTATGTTTGGCAGGATGTTGAACCGTTGCCCGATGACAAGTCCACCGATCCGGCGGTCTCCGCCGAGTTCGATCATCTCTTGATCTACGGTCTCGATGAGCCGCAACCGAAACTCATCTTCGCCACGGCACGCGGGTCGGAATTCAGTTGCGGAGCGTTAGCTGGCGGATTCGCACTGAACCCGGCGATGACGCGGTTGTACGTTCCCAACATGCAGCAACTGGATCGCACGAAGAAACTCGTTTCCACGATCGGCTGGTTCGTGCTCGATCCCGACGGCTTGCCGGCCTTTGTTCCGCCGAACGCGCCGCCCGAAGATGTGAAGCCGATCACGCCTCTTCCTCCGCTTGAACCTGTCGCGGCCAATACGGCTCGGACGGTGAAGTTCGCGGCCATCGAGCAAGCGAAAGCGGCCGGGCAGCCGCTCGTCCTGCGGAAGTACATGGAAGCGACCACCTATTCGTTTTCCACTCCGCCGGCCCCGTACAGCTACGCCCCCTTCAACGACGATGCGATTTTTCTGGCCGGGCATTCCGGTCCGGTCAGTTGGGTGCTGTCCGATCGATTGGGGCGCTACTGTTATTTCTACATTCAACCGTATGTCTCCTACCGTTATCGAGTCGCCGTTCACCCGACGGCTCCGTCGGTCTATGTCGCAACGCTCATTTACGACGGCCGAATCAACCGGATGGAGCACGCCGATGGGCAATTGACGCTGGCCCCTCAGACCATGAGCAACGACAACTTGGTATATTACAGCACTCCGCTGGTCCTGGAAAAAACCAATCAGTTGGCGATCGGCGCGAATGGCCGCATCTGTCTGATCGACTTGGACGCCGAAGGGAAATTCAAATCCTCGGCCGTCCAGATGACGGTCAACAATCCGACGGTCGAAGCGATCGCCTGGTCGCCGAAGTTTGGCAAGCTGTATGTCCCCGTGGAGAAGATGCCGTGAGTCAATTCACTAACCCGAAGCGTAAGCGAGGGCGAGCGTTTCACGAGACTCGACGACTGCCGGAATCCACGTCGCGTGGAGCACGCGCCCTCGCTCACGCTTCGGGTTACTTTTTCTTGCTCATCCTGATGTCATCAACTGCTTCGGCGAAGACGATCGTGCTGACCGACGCGGATTGCGAGCTGATGGCCGCAATCTCGGAGGACGCTCCGCGGATGAGTTGGGCGGCGGTCGTGAATGCCAACGGAGAATATGGCAATCACCAGATCGACCTGACTCCCAAGACTTCGTTTTTGATCCGCTATCCACTCGAAAGAATTCCTCCCGGCCAGCGGATCACCAAAGCGGAGTGGATGGTGCCGTATGTCCAGGTTTATCCCCCGACCGGAGTTCGCGTGCAGGTCCGCCGGATCTTGCAGGGGTGGGGGGCGGGGGTCTCACACCAATATCGCATCACGCGGCCAAATCGTTTGGAGTGGCACACACCCGGTGCTCTAGGATTAGGGCAAGACCGAGCCGTTAAGGCGACTGCCGCAGCTTCGATTCAAGGCGCTGGCGAGCATACATTCAACGTCACCGAAGATGTCGAGTTGTGGTATTCGGGAACCGTTCCCAACTTCGGCTGGCAGATCACAACGGATGAGGCGATGGGCTGGTTTCGCACGCATTCGTTATTTTGGAATGGTGCCAAACAATGGAAGTTGCGGATCACCTATGAGCCGCAGTGATAATGATGAATGATCCAATGACGAAAGAAGCCCGAATGACGAATGACGAAGAGGTGATCGAGCACATGCTTGCTTGTGCAAGACTGTTCGGCCGAATGTCGACATTCGAGCTTCGTCATTCCTTCGTCATTGGGTCTTTCGTCATTCGTCATTTCTGCTTGGCTGTCATTCTCTGCGGAGTCGTGAATCCCGTTTTCGGACAGGCCACCGCGCCTCCTGCCGAACCGCCGAAGAACGTTTTCGAACCGTTGCCGGAGAAACAGCCGGCGTGGCTCGAAGGTTACCAGTTGCGGTACACGCTCCGACTGATGGGTTTGAGTCCGGCTCAATCAACCTCGAAGTCGATCGTGGCTCGGTTGCCGACCGGCGGCTGGTTAAAGCCGGATGGTTCGGACATCGCTGTCATCTGTGCCGATGGAACAGTCCTGCCGGTTGCCGTGCTGTCTCATGCTCCTCAGGGAGACACTCTGATTCAGTTTCCGCGTCATGGGGCGGATGTCTGGTACTGGGTTCATGCCAGAAATCCCGGCGCGCCGCCAGCGGTCGCTGCGCCGATTCCCGAAGGGATCGTCATGGAGGCTCGCGACTGGAAAGGGGCCGATATCTCCAGTTGGACGGCGGTTCGCGAGGGGCTGACCAAGAGCGACCCGGTGGTGGCAAATGGGCTCGTCACGGAAATGCTGCAAAACAGCAATCCCGTCCGCCCGGCTAATCCGCATGATTACGCGGTGACGTATCGCGGTCCACTGAATATCAAAGCCGACGGAGTCTATCGGTTCTTTGTGAACTCCGAGGATGCTTCGTTTCTCTTCATCGACGGATTCAAAGTTTGCGACCGACCCGGATCGAATCAACGCCTGACTGGTTCGATTCCGACGAAGTCCATCGGCGCGGAGATTGAGCTCAAAGCTGGCGTGCATACCGTCGAGGTGTATCACGTACTGAAGGAAAGCCCCGGCACCTACGGCGGATGTTCGTTGCTCTGGGTTCCACCTGCCGCGAAGACGTGGGCCTATGTGCCGCGCGACATGTTCGTGCATCCGGATTACGCCCATGCCGCCGCGCTGGAAGTGGCTGGGCCAAATACGGGGGCGTCGTTCGGTTATGGGATTGATGATTCGCTGGTGACATCCGGTGACTCGACGCTGTATCTCGTTCGCTTTGAAGCTCAGGGAGATTTGCCGGACGAATCCCAACTGAAGTGGAATTTCGGCGACGGGACGGAAGCGGTCGGGCGGAGCGTGCGGCACGTTTACTTTGCTCCGGGCGATTATTTGGTGACGCTCTCCGGCGGTGGATCGTTGCCGCAGTTTCAACGCCGAGTGCATGTCTGGGCCGCGCCGGGTTCGATCAGTCCGTTCTCCATTCGCTACGTCATTCGGGAATTAGCATCCGCCGACGTGCAACAGATCCCGGCCGAGCGGCAGGATCGAATCTTGGACCTGCTGATGTCGACGGAAGCGCCGGAGCGCTGGCCCCTGTTAGAAAAGTTGGCGAAGCATCGCATGGCGGCACCGGGGCTTGATCCGCAATTTCGTGCGGAGTTGTTCAAGTCCTTGATCACGGCTCTCGGACACAACGGTCGCAAGGCCGAGATGGAGAAGGTGCTGGAACAAGCCAATCAAGAGTTCGGCAAGTTGCCGACGCTGCAAGTTGGAATCCAACTGACGGCGACGGACATCGTTCACCGGCAATTCAAAGACCCCGATGAAGCGGCTCGCCGTTACGACGCGCTCTTGGAGAAGCATCGTCGGCTGGAACATCCCGACATGCGGATCGTGGCGATTCACCGCGGCGACCTGTTTGCCGAAGCGGGTCAGATCAAAGCCGCTGGCGAGCTCTACCGCATGGCGGCCGCCTTAGGAGGGGAAGCGTTCTTGGCGACCGCTCAGTCCGAGGCCGTGACGCGCGGGGCGCTTTTGCGCGTTGCCGAGCAGAAACTGCGGTCAGGCGACATCCGGGAGACTCGGCTGTTGCTCGACAAGATTGAATTGAATTACCCGGATCAAAAACTCGAAGGCTTGTATCGTTTCCTGCGAGCCGAAGCGGATCGCGTCTCCGGACAATACGACGCCTCGCTGCGGAACTACGAAGTCTTGCTCCAACTGCGGCAATGGGCCGGCTATCGAGATCGCACGTTGCATGGCATGGCGGAATGTCTGGTCCGCATGGGTCAGATTCCCGAAGCGATGAAACGACTTGCTCAATTGGAGCAGGCCTTTCCTAAATACTTCGAGAAAGAAAAGTTGGCCGATCGCAAGAAACAGATTGAGGAGCGTTTGGCCCGTGCGGTCCCCGCGACAGACGGAGGCTCGGCGAAACTGCCGCCGTTTGCCGATGTCGTCAGCGGCTTCGAGCCTGAGGAACCGCAGTGGTTCGGCAAGCCGACGAACCTCAAATTCGTGCGCGGCATGGGACTGGCGGGACCGCACGTCGGACTGCTGGAAGCTCATCCGGTTTATCTCGGATACCTGGCGTTGGAACGCCCGCTGCCGAACCTGACAACCACGGGGCATTACTGGGTCGAGTGCTGGTATCGGGAAGACCTGTTGACGGCGTTTCCAGGATTCAACTCGCACGTCTCGTTGAGCATTTACGGGCAAGGCAACGACACCGTCCCGCTGAAAGGGACCAGCACCTACTTTGTCGAGCGGACGCACGGTGCTTGGCGGAAAGTGGGATTTCTGCTCGATGCACCACCGAAAGCTTTGGATGGCCGCATCACAATGAACTATTTGCTGACCGGAGCGTGTGAGATTGATGGGTTTCAGGTGCGAGCCGTCTCCGACGAAGAATTGCACTGGCTGAGCAACTTTATTGACGGATCAATGCCGGGAGAACGGCCATGAACATTCGTTTGACTGACACCCAAGTGAGCGGCCAGGCGCTAGCCGCCGGTCGGATGAAAACACCTGCGGCTAGCGCCGTGCCGCTCACAATGGCCATCGCCGCACTGTGTTTGATGATTGCCTGTGCAACCGGCTTCGCTGACGAAATCTATTCCAACGCATCAGGCGGCGGGGACTGGTCGGACTCAGCGACGTGGCGCGGTGGGAAGATTCCCGCAGCGGAAGACGACGTCGTCATCGCTCGCGATGACAGCGTGACGTTCAATCGCAATGACGATAGCCAGATCACTTGCAAACAACTTTCGCTCGATCCGCGGGCCGTGTTGCAATTCAAAATCGGAGCCGGACCGATCGTGTTCTGTGCGAACGGACTCGTGGAGAGTTACGGCTACATCCGCCTGGATGCTTCCAAATCGGCGAAAGACCAACACGAATTTCGGCTCGTCGCTGATGATCCTGAACAGCGGATGCTCAAGATCGCCAAGGGAGGCGGTCTCGTCGTGTCGGGGCGGTTGGGCTTACCTCAAGGACGCAAGAATGCGTTGATCACCTCGCGGCCTCCGAAGAAAGAAGTTCCGGCGGGAATGCCTCAGCCCGATCCGACGGCGATCCTGGAAGCCGCGACCGGTTCGACTTTCGAAATTCAACGAGCGGAACTCATCAACATTTACGCTCAGCCGACTGGCATCGACAACACTGGTGCCAAGCCCGGCGAACGGATCAACGTGATCAGGAACCGATTCAGCGGGACCAGCCGGCTGTTTCTGACTTCGTGCGATTCGGCTGTCATCGCGGACAACCACTTCGAGCGTGACGACCCGTTCCCCGTGCCGCAACCGGCTCTTTACATCTCCGTCTGTCCCTTGATCGAAGTCCGAGGCAACACGATCCGTGGCAACTATCCTGGAGGCATCACCTGCTATAGCCAGAACGAGTGCATCATGACGAACAACGTGATCGAGAAGTGCGCTCAAGGTTTGTATTGGTACGGCAGCGGATTCATGGTCAAGCAGTTGCTTATTAAGGACTGCACGCACGGCATGACGCTCACCAGCGCAGCGGGGACATTGGAGGATGTCACAATCACGGGGTCGCAATCGGCTTACTATCACGGCGGCGCGACGGTCCAGATGACAAACCTCTTGATTCGCGACATGGTGCCCAATCCCAATGGCTACAAAATCTATATGGCGACTGGCCCGTTGACGTTGATCAATTCTCCGGTGACACCTCAAGACATCGTCTTCGCGCCGGGGTGGGTTCCCGCCCCGATCGTCGCCGGAAAGCCACGCTTACCGGCAGCTCAGATGCTGAACTTCGTGGTGGCCCAAGTCAGCGGCCAGGTTCCTTTGGGATTGGCGGTCGAGATGAAGACAGCGCAACCGGCTATGCCTTTGCCGGCTGGCGCACAAGATCCCAACATTCGCAATTCACCGGCACCGGTGTTGAAAAACGGATTCACTCCGATGCCGCAATCGTTGGAACCTCTCATTGTCCAGAGTTGGCAATACGATGCGGACGCCAAACTCCAGCCAGCACCGGCGTATCAACTCAACATTGTTGGGCCGGTGCAAACAGCGGGCGCGGAGCGGAAAATCTTGAAGTCGGTGACAGTCACGCCGGAGGTCGGATGGTATCGTGCCATTCCGAATGAAAAGAAACCGACCATCGAGGTCAGTCTGCCATGATGCAAACGACCCTTTCCGTAGCCGAACTCGTGAGACTTCGGTCCGAACTCTCACGAGTTCGGCTACTTCGCTGCACACTGATCATATTCGGCATTTGGATCGGTTCGTCATCCACAGCCGTTGCCCAGCGGCGTGTCAATTTCCCCCCCGCCGAGGCTCCGCCTCCGCCGCCGGTGAAGGCTCCGCAGAAGATGGAGGCCAGCGGCGAAGATACCGGAGTCATTCCCGATCCCGGTCCCGGCCAGCGAAAGACGCAGACACGCACGCCGCCGCCTCCCACGAATCTCACGGTAATGCACAAGTTGGAATACGGCGAAACGCTGGAATACGTTCACACCGACGGCACCCTGCAAAAGTTCGATCAGTGGAAGAGCTTTCCGAACGACGGCTCTTACCTGATGTCGACCGTCAACGCGCGGCTGGCCGACGGCAACAACTATCAGTACGCCACGAAGAAGCTCGCCAGTCCTGGATTTGATCCGGTCGATATCCCGTTGCTCTTCATGGCGGGCGATTACGACTTCACGTTCACTCCGCGAGAAGTCGAAAACCTGCGCAAGTTCTTGAGCGAAGGGGGGACGATCCTGTTCAACGCCGCGCGTGGGCGGGATGAGTTCTCACAAGCCGTGGCTCGCGAGCTACGAAAAGTTTTTCCGCAGAAACGCTTGATGCGCGCGCCGCAGGATCACCCGCTGTTCAACTCGCGATACCGCGTGCAGCAGTTGATGACTCTGGTGAATGGCGTGCAGTTTCAGCAGCCTCCGGAAATCTACACGTTGGATATCGGCACGCGAGCGGCCGCGATCCTGGTTCCCGTCGGAATGGGAGCCGCCTGGAGCAGTGAGCCCTATCATCCGCAGGGAAAACATTTCGTGGGCGAATCGGCATTGCGGCTGGGCGTCAACATCGTGGCCTACGTCTTGGGTGCCACGGAGTATGGTCGTTTCCTCGCTCAAGAGTTCCCAGTCTATGACGGCCGCACCGCTGCCGGTGATGTGTTCCGGTTTGGGATGGTGACCTACAGCGGCAGTTGGGACGTGAATCCGGCGCTCCAGAACAGCGTGCTCCAAAACCTCAAAGAGAATACCGGGCTGGAAGTCGATTATGCGCCGGTCACGGTATCACTGGATGATCCGCAATTGGCCGACACCCCGCTCGTCTTCATGACCGGTCATTACGATTTTCAATGGACCAGCGAGGAAGTCGAAGGACTGCGGCATTACTTGCAACGGGGCGGGATGCTCGTCGCAACGGCAGCGGCCGGATTGAAACCCTTCGATCTCGGTTTCCGGCGTGAGCTGAAGAAAGTCATTCCCGAAGGAGAGTTGCTCAAGCTGCCCGCGACGCATCCGTTATTTGCCAGCGGCTGGAATCCAGTGGACCGCGTGGAATACACCCCCACGGCACTCCGCGACGATCCGATGCTGGAGATGCCGGAATTCTATGGCCTGTTTCTCGACGGTCGGCTGGCCGTCATCTATTCGCCGTTTGATCTGATGAGCGGTCTCAACCATGAGTCCAATGCCTACGCCAAAGGACTCACGGCCGACGATGCCACACGAGTGGTCATGAACATCATCACGTATGCGCTGAGCCATTGACTGCGAGAATTCAATGTGAGCGGCAGGGCGCTAGCCGCCGGTAAGACAACCAGACCGGCGGCTAGCGCCTTGCCGCTCACGACTCTTCCACCCATCCGAGAACAATCGTGACCAACGAAACTACTGACATCGAGCGCGACTTGGCGCAACTGAAAGAACTTTACACCCGCATGTTGGACGGCATGTCCCGCGTGATCGTCGGGCAGCGATCCGTCTTGGAAGAATTGCTGATCACGATCTTTGCCGGAGGGCACAACCTCTTGGAGGGTGTGCCCGGACTGGCCAAGACACTGATGATCAACACGTTGGCGCAACTTCTGTCGTTGAATTTCAAACGGATCCAATTCACGCCCGACTTGATGCCGTCGGATATCGTCGGGACGAATGTCATCGAGGACGACCACACCACCGGCAAGCGAGTGACGGTCTTCGTGGCCGGCCCGATCTTCACCAACCTAGTGCTCGCCGATGAAATCAACCGCACACCGCCGAAAACCCAGGCCGCGCTGTTGCAGGCCATGCAAGAGCATGAAGTCACCGCCGGTGGCAAGACATACTCGCTCGCAAAACCGTTCTTCGTGCTGGCGACGCAAAACCCGATCGATCAAGAGGGAACATATCCGTTGCCCGAAGCTCAGAAGGACCGTTTCCTGCTCAACACCTTCATCAAATACCCCGGTCTGGAAGAAGAAGAACAGATCGTCGAGCGGACGACGTCGAACGCCACCGTCGATCTCCAGCCAATCTGCGATCAAGACGCCGTGAACAATATGCAGAAACTCGTGCGAAGTCTTCCCGTATCGAAGCACGTCACGCAGTACGCTGTCGATCTGGTCCGAGCAACAAGACCAGGCGAACCAGGGGTTCCTGACTTCATCGAAGACCAAGTCTCCTGGGGAGCTGGTCCCCGCGCCAGCCAAGCGCTGATCTTATGTGCGAAGTGCCTCGCCGCGTTGAGCGGCCGGATCAACGTCTCGTGCGATGACGTGCGTCATCTAGCTCTCCCCGTGTTGCGGCACCGCATATCTTGCAGTTTTGCCGCCGAGGCAGAAGGTACGACCACGGACGACATCGTCCGCCGGCTTCTCGAGATCGTTCCGGAACGGAAGAAGTAAAGTTCTCGTAGCCACGCTCTCCCGAGCTTGTTGAATTTCTCGTTGTGAAAGTTTTGATATTTTTTTGATCCGCTTCCGATTTTCGCGCGAACGTCGTCCGCTTGGTGCGGGTTCTTTGGGTGAGCAGTTTGGTGGACGAGTTCGTGGTGGGCAAGGAGGGCTGGACGATGAATTGGGCTGAGCCGCCGATGGCGAGGGATCAGTTGGTGTTGTTTCCGTCGTCGCTCGACGAAGTCATTCCCGAGGATCATCTCG